>WQXX01000127.1 GCA_009781535.1 Coriobacteriia bacterium
GAAATTGTTGTATTGGCCGACGCAGAAGTTGCCCATGGACCAGGCGATGAACCCATCTTTGTAGTTTTCGACCCCTTGGACGATATGCACATGTGACATCAATACCGCGCTTGCGCCGTAGTCGATGGCGGCATAGGCCGCAGCTCGTTGGCTTCCGCTTGGGTATCGGTCAAGCTCGATACCGTCGTGGAAATAGCCGACAATCACTTCTGCCCCGTCTGCTCTCAGTTGGTCCATAGCAGCCTTGATGGTATCGCCATTGGAATTAAAAGCAAAGCCAAAAAAGCCTATCTTGATACCGTTGACGTCTCGCACGACGGTATTCTCCCAGCCGAAATAGTCAATGCCAGCATTTGATAAGACCTGCATAGTCTCTGCGTAGCCCTGCGATCCGTAATCATTCATATGGTTGTTAGCCAGGTTGCAAACCTCGATGCTGCTTGAAGTGAGGATGTCCACATAATCAGGAGGAGCGCGGAACCAAAAGGCGACCATCCTCCCGTTTTCGTCATATTCCTCCCCTTTGTCTACCCGATAAGGTGAGGTGGTTAAAGGCACTTCGAGGTTGACGATGGTCAAGTCGTCATTAGCGAAAACATCCACAACGTTGCTGAGGAAGTACGCAGGGCCCTCGCGATCATAGACCCGGTTGAACATGGATGAACCTTGTGCATTGCTGAACACACAATCTCCAGCAAAACTGATAAGCGCGCGTTGCAAGGGCTCATCATCGGGACTACGTGGAGTAAAGGTTGATTCTACCGATGGATTGATCTGAAATCCCGGATCGCTTGTGATAATTTTGTCCTCAAGACGGATACAGGCTGGGAACGCAAGCAATGTGAGAGTCATAAGTATGGAAACAAACACACGCGCAAGCAGCCTGCTGGCACAGCGCTTGCTTTTTGATCTCCTGCAACAAGAGCTTTGCAAGTTTGACCCCCTGTTGTGCACGCCTTTAGTAACCATTGTTGTATTCTATACCAATCACCGTACGATGGCACTGTGCGCACGACACTTGCCATGAATTTCTTGTCTTTTGCTAGCAAGACAGGAAGTGATACGGAATCCTGGAAACTGGTGGAATGATTAAGTCTCATGGGAGTAAAAGGAGGAAAACATGGAGACTGAGCCACAATCGACGCTACAAGCAGCAGCATCTTTAGAGCCACTGGTACCGCAACCGTTAGCACCACCAAGGCCACAATCAGCGCCACAAATGGCGCCAGAGCCAGCGCCACAATCAGCGCCAGAGCCAGCGCCACAATCAGCGCCAGAGCCAGCGCCACAATCAGCGCCAAAACCTGCGAAACGAAAGATGGGCGACAGAAGGGACGGCACGTGGATTCGTGACGTCGACCCGCTTCATGCGATTTCGCCGTACATCATGCCGAACAGAGCGGAAAACGAGGCATTTATCAATGAGCAGATCGACATCACGAACCTGCTGACATTCCTCGAAAAGAAGAACGCCAACCTCGTCACAGAACCAGGTGAGAAACCATTCCGCTACACCTTGTTCCACGTAATCTGTGCGGCTATCGTTAAAACTGTTGTCCTGCGCCCACATATGAATCGCTTTATACAAGGCAAGCGCATGTATCAGCGCAACCACATCTCGCTGGCCTTTGTGGTTAAGAAAGAGTTCAAGGAAGAAAGCCACGAGGCGCTCGCATTCATAATCTTTGATGAGAACTCGACGATGGATTCTGTGCACGAGAGCATAAAAAAGGAGGTTCGTGCCGCCAGAAGCGAGAAGTCCGATAACACGACTGATGCTATGGAGACCCTCATGAAGATCCCTCGCTTTATCATGAGGCCGCTTGTGGCAATTCTGCGCACGTTGGATTTCTACGGAAGGGTGCCGCTTTCCCTTGTCAAGACAGACCCGAACTACGCCTCTGTCTTTATCTCGAACCTCGGTAGCATCAAGCTCAACGCGGCGTATCACCATCTGAACAACTGGGGCACCAACTCCGCCTTTCTCGTCATCGGCGAGAAGCACATCGTTCCGATATTCGATGAGCAGGGCAACATGGCCATGCGGCCTGTCATTGAGCTTGGTATGACGCTTGATGAAAGAATCAGCGATGGATACTACTATTCAAAAACGATTAAGCTCTTTAAGCATCTTTTAGAAAACCCCGATCTCCTTGAATCAGAGGCTTGGAAGGCCGTGGAATTATGACGCAGGATTACCCATGGCTTGCGTTTTATGACGCTGTTCCTCATCATCTTGAGTACCCCGACTGTACCATGTGCGAGCTCGTCGAGCAGGCAGCCAGTAACAAACTCAAAATGAGCGCCTTCGATTTTATGGGCAGCAACACAACGTATGTTAAATTCCTCGCGCAGATCAAGCGAACAGCAGCAGCGCTCATCGCGCTTGGCATCGAGGAGAACGATACCGTAACGATCTGCTTGCCAAACGTTCCGCAGGCCCTCATCATGTTTTATGCGGTCAATAAGATCGGCGCGATTTCTAATATGATCCATCCACTTTCCAGTGAGAATGAGATCAAGTTCTTCCTGAACAGCTCCAACAGCAAGGCGGTCATCACGCTTGACCAGTTCTACAACAAATTCCGCGAAATCAGGAAAAGCGGCGTCGTTGTGAACAACCTCATCATCACCAGTGTGCGCGACGTCCTTCCTCCCATGCTCAAGTTGGGGTATGACGTAACTGATGGAAGGAAGGTTCACAAGATTCCTGAGACAGCAGACGTCATCTGGTGGGATAAGAAACAGGGCGAAAAGCATCTGTTTACTGAAGCTGCCGAGCAAATTCCGGAAAGCGAGATCACGCGAAAGCGGCGTGCGCAAGACCCCGCAACCATGCTTTACAGCGGTGGAACCACGGGAACCATCAAGGGCATCCTGCTTTCGAACCTCAATTTCAATGCGCTTGCTACGCAGATCCTTGCGGCTAACCCCATGATACAGCCTGGCGAGAGCATACTTACCATCATGCCGATGTTCCATGGGTTTGGGCTTGGGATTTCTGCTCACACAGCATTAGCTGGAGCGTTCAAATGCATACTTGTGCCAAGATTCACGCCAAAAACCTATGTCGGGCTTCTCAAGAAGTACAAACCGAATTACATCGCTGTGGTGCCGACCCTTCTGGAAGCGTTGTTAAGAATCAAAGAGGCAGAAAAACTCGACCTGTCCTGTCTTAAGGGCGTGTTCTCTGGCGGAGATTCCCTTTCTGCCGACCTCAAGAGGCGCTTTGATGAGCTTTTGAAGAAATGCAAATGCACCGTCACGGTTCGGGAAGGTTACGGGACAACCGAATGTGTTACTGCGAGTTGCCTTACGCCGTACCATATGTTCAAGGAAGGTAGCGTGGGCATCCCGCTGCCCGATATGGTGTATAAGATCGTCAAGCTCAAGCCACCCGACGAGGTTTTCTCAACCGTTATCGACGGTGAGACGGTCTTTCATGTTGAGGAGGCGGCGTTTGGCGAGGAGGGTGAGATCTGTCTTGCAGGACCGACAGTCATGCTAGGTTATCTTAACCAGCCCGAGGAGACAGCATCTACACTCCGACGTCATGCTGATGGGCTTGTCTATGTGCATACAGGTGACCTGGGCGTCATGGACGAGGATGGCTTTGTCTACTTCAGGCAGAGGATCAAGCGGATGATCGTCACCAATGGCTACAACGTCTACCCATCGCGTATAGAAGACATCCTCGATGCGCACAGCCATGTACAGATGAGCTGTGTCATCGGTATGCCCGACCCGCTTAAAATGCAAAAGGTCAAAGCGTTCGTCATGCTCAAACCAGGCATCACGCCTTCCGATGAAGTGAAGAACGCATTGTTCGCACATTGCAAGAAGAATATTGCGAAGTATGCCATGCCGTATGACATTGAGTTTAGAGACAGTCTGCCTAAGACCCTTGTGGGCAAGGTGGCGTATCGGGTCTTAGAGGAGGAAGAAGCAGCAAAGGCGCAGGCGCAGGCTGGAGTCGAGCTTTAATCTTGGTTTTGGTGCAAAGGCGCAGGCTTTGATTACGATACGATCCTGCTTATTGGCGTCAAAGACAACGGAGGGTTAAAGGTATGGATCAAATCCCGCGCGGTAGATACCGCCA
>WQXX01000128.1 GCA_009781535.1 Coriobacteriia bacterium
ACCAATGAGATCGGGGGCACTAACCGAGGCGTCAGCCCTCGGCGTCGCAGAACAAGATGTATCAGCGCACGCCCGGTTCTGCCATTCCCATCGACAAAAGGATGGATAGTCTCGAATTGAGCATGCACAATCGCTGCCTGCTGAACAGGAGAGACGAGTGTCTGGTTGCAGTAATGCGCGAGATCCTCAAGCAGCCTCTCCACATGCTGCGGCGCTGGGGGTACATAGTCTGCGTTAAGCGGGTTGGACCAATTGCCTCCAACCCAATTCTGCTCACTACGTATCACCCCACCAAACCGCTCAAGACGGGTGCCTCTGGAAAGCGTACGATGGATCTGTCTAATCGTCTCGACGGTAATCGATTCCTCTGAGGCAGCCCGCGAAAGGGCTTCCTCCATCGCATGGATATTCCCGATAACTTCGGCAGCAATCAGGTCGGCTCCAAAAGAGTCTTTGCCGGCAAGGTCGAGTTCGGCTTTCAGGAGTCGCTTTGTTCCTATCTGCAGGCCCTCGATATACGATGAGGAGACCGCCTCTGCCCGAAGTAGAAGTCGTGCGAGTCCTTCGCTCCTTTGGAGCATCCTGACCTGTGTATTCAACTCGCGGATTGCAGTTTCTGCGCGCACGAGATCAGATACCGTATCGGTGCTGAGCATGAGGTCGAGTTCTGCCAGGGGCGTGGGGAGATAGTACCGATACGCGCCGCTCTGACGCTCTTTTCGAGTCTGACCCGAGCCGTCGCTTTGCCAGAAAACTTCATGAAAGGTTCCCATACCGTTCCTTTCTTGTGAATGAAGAACCAATCATTCCTACGACATTAATTATAGTATAAGCAATAACCTCCGATTATTATAGCATTATTTATAGGTTAATCACAAAACTAAAATTAATTGGTGGAGAAACACGCTTATATGTCATCTCAGACCTGATCTGGGATTCATCGTGCACTGTCCCTTTTGCCATCATCACTGTATTCCGATGTTTGCAAGTTTTGTAACCCGGCGTTTGCAAATAGACTTGAACTTTGCATGTGTCCGACAGAAAACTGATGCATTGGCAGCGGGGAAAGGGCAAGACGGGCTAAATGCAGCGAAGCCGCGACGGGCAAAGCGCGACGGTTAAACCGCGACGGCTAAAGCGTAACGATTAAAGCGTGACGGTCAAACCGCGACAGTTAAAGTGGGGCATTTAAGCGATATGATGGTAAACTAAGGGTGGTTCGGATCACCAGCACTTAAATGGATCCGCACAAAAGGTATAGAGAGCAAGTCGGGTAGGAAACAGGAGTAAACGTGTTTGACGGCATAGATATAGGCAGGTACTCTGGAATCAAGGCATATACCTTGATGAACAAGAACACGCCTGTCCTTGAGTGCAGCATCGAAGCACACCGAGCATTCATAAAAGAGGTCGGTAAGATAGTAAATCCCGAATACCTGCCTGTTGGGGTTGGCGTGAACAAGAGCATGATACGAGACGACCTGAATTCTTGGATCCAAGGAAGGGCCATACCTGCAAGCAGAGTCGGGATTCAGGATGTATTGGATACACTCGGGTTGCCTGGGCAAGAGACCTTGCTTTTAGCAAGCTTGGGTCTTTCGTTATCAGACCAGTACTGGCTTAACCCAGAAGGAGCTCTTGTCTGGGGAGATATTAATTACTTCACGAATGCTTTTTCTGAAGATGTCGGGGATATCCTGTTTGGTTCTCCTGCAAAGGATGGAAGAATCGATCTTTTCTCACCTGATAACACATCAGATGGATGGCTGAAGAAACGCTGGAAGATCATCGATGGTAAAAGATGCCTTCTTAAAGGGGGGTCTGGGACCGTGCAACAGGAGCCTATTAATGAGGCTTTCGTGTCAAGGCTGTTAGGGCGTTTGGATGTGGTCGAGCATGTCGGATATGACTTAGTGATTATCGATGAGCGGGCATACAGCGTATGTGCTAACTTCATCACTGAAGATACCGAATTGGTGACGGCATGGCAGATAATGAATACGGAAAAGCGCCCGAACCATGTATCGCGATATGAGCATTTCTTAGGCAGATGTGCTGCATTAGGAATACCGGGAGCAAGAGAGTATATGGATGTGATGCTTTCCTTGGACTACCTGATACTTAACAGTGACAGGCACTATCGGAATTTTGGTGCCATCAGGGATGTCAATACGCTTCAATATATTGGAATGGCCCCTGTGTATGATAGTGGGACAAGCCTGTGGTCAGATACGTTCGAATTGATGATATCGGCGGATAGCACCTATTCAGCAAAGCCTTTCTACTCCGACCCGTTAGAGCAACTAAAGCTCGTATCCTCATTTATGAGCTTCGATGTGAGCAGACTGAAGGGCAGTGAAGAGGACTTCGAGGAGTTGTTGCTAAAAGCCCCGACGATTAGCCAAGAGAGGCGAGAGAGGCTTTGTGAAGCCTATCAAAAAAGGCTGGAAGGATTTGAGAGGCTAATAAAGGAAAGAACAGACAAGCCTGTCTAAAAAAATGCTGGAGGAAAGAGGTAGTAAAGGCACGAGCCGGGGGCGGAGCCAGGAAAGGTGAAATACGTTACGGTCTGCGTGTGTCCGACAGAAAGCTGACGTATTGGTAAATGGGGAGAGGCAGCGCGCCAGCCGTCACTTTGTTGAAGCACCGCCATGCGCTGGGCACGTCTGTAAAAGGCTTGCTGTCTTAAATACTTGCAAAAATAGAAGTAATACGATAAACTCCTATCATGAACACAAAAAACGTACTGGACATATTGCTTTCGCAAGAACAAGCGACTCGATACCGCTTGGCTAAAAAACTCGGTATTCATGAGTCTCAGCTTTCGCGTGCGTACAACGGCAAGTCTGACCCTGGCTTTAACGAGGTCGCACAATGGCTGGACGCCTTTGGTTTGTCACTTGCAATTGTGCCAAATGCAAATAACCCAATCGATGACCCAAGCGCATACGACATCAGTTTCTTCGGGCGAGAGCTACATGATATTGGCAGTAGCGAGTATGATTATTTCAAAGTGCATCGAATGTTAAAACAGATCCTTCAAAATCATTCTTCAAGTGCAGTGCCGCCTTTGGTAATCTTCTATCCTGAAAGCATACAAAACAACGAATGGCGCGCGTTTTACGCTGCGACTATCGCATATTTGTTTAAGAAGGCAGGCAAGCGAGTCCCAAGGTTTGCAGGCGTTAGGGCAAACAAGACCACAGATACGTGGAGCCCCATCAAAAACCTCGGGCGGTCGCACACTGAGTTCGACGAAACCTATTTGCAGTATAACGTTCTCCTACCGAAAGGTGAGTTGGCATGGATTTAACTCGAGACGATGTTCTAGCGCTTTTGGATGAGCTCATTTCAATTCTGAAAGAACGCGGAATAACTGGTCGAATTGCTGTTTATGGTGGTTCAGCAATTGCGTATTACCATGAAACTCGTGGTGTAACGCGAGATATCGACTCCATCTTTTCGCCATACAGAGAAATCGCTGCAATTGCTGAAGAGCTTGCTAATAAACATGAGGGACTCAGAGATGATTGGCTGGACATGGCAATCATGGATGTAATGCCATTTCAGCCTGACGATAACCCCGAAATCTATTATCAGGATGAGGGCATTACCGTGCAGTTTGGCTCAAAAGAATACCTCTTAGCAATGAAAGCTGTATCGTCGAGAAGATCCGAGCAAGATCGTTTAGATGCAGCGCTGTTATACAACTCGCTGTCGCTTAAATCATATTTAGATATTAACGATCTGGTCAGTAAATACTATGTGAAGGGCAATTGGGGATCGCAGGAGCTCTTCTGGGAAGACATAGAAGAGCTTGCGCTGTCGATTCGTTAATCCATGTACATACCCGCAATGTAACTCAGTCAGCATGTCGCCCTGGACTCGATTCAGGGCCCAGCGGGTGAGCTGTAGGATGCATGCGTGTGTCCGACAGAAAGCCGATATACTCTTCCATGTCATTCCAGACCTGATCTGGAATCCAGCGGGAGACTAATAGGTTGCATGCGTGTGTCCGACAGAAAACTGATGCATTCTTCCATGTCATTCCAGACCTGATCTGGAATCCAGCG
>WQXX01000129.1 GCA_009781535.1 Coriobacteriia bacterium
TTGTTACGATGCCGATACACAGGTTTTCTGTCGGACACACGTATGCCGCATGCCAGTCCACTGCTAGGCCCCAGATCAGGTCTGGGGCGACATGGGGTCAGGTCTGGGCCGGCTGCCGTCTATCGTGATAGACGGCAGCACATGCTTTTTTTGATTGAAAATGCGTTTGTTACGATGCCGATACACAGGCTTTCTGTCGGACACACGTATGCCGCATGCCAGTCCACTGCTAGGCCCCAGATCAGGTCTGGGGCGACATGGGGTCAGGTCTGGGGCGACATGGGGTCAGGTCTGGGGCGACATGGGGTCAGGTCTGGGGCGACATGGAAGATAGAACGCAGGAAACCAGGCAGCCGGCGCTTTTGGCGCCGGCTGCCTGGTTTTCCCCACCTCTACAGGCACCAGATTGATACCTGCAAAAAACTGTTGTTACTCGGTCAGCTCAACAAAGTTGACGGTACCGGTCTCAATCTGAACATCTTCTTTCTTCTTGTACAGCGCAAGGACCGTAAAGGCGATCTGAGCTACAAAGACCACTGCCTGCCAGATGGTCCAGTTGTCGACCAGGGTCATCGGGGCGGTTATATCTTCGGTCAAGAAGAAGAGCACGACGGCGATGACGCCAGCGATAACATTGACGATACGCCAGGTCATGCGCTTGCGGCGCTTCTGCTCGGTTTGCTCATAGTCGTCGTGTGTCGTCTCTTCCTGCTTGCGCTTGGAGAAGAAGGCGATGAGCATGACGACGGCTGCAAGGATGCCTACCACGGCAAGGATCAGGTTGATGAGCGCCCATGCGGTAAAGTTGGTCGTCGGGGTTAAATCGCCAGGAATCTCAGTCGGAGGGGGACCTGTTGGGGTATCGTCAGGCGGAATCGTCACAACTGGCGTGTAGTACAGGGTCAGCACAAGGCTGCCGTCCGCAACGATAATGCCGCTGAGCACCGTGCCCGCATAACCAGAAGCATAGGTGAGGTTCGCAATCGTCTGAGGCACGGCGACAGCAGTTGCACCGATGGTACCAGTGAAGTTCTCAGTGGCGATCAGTTCGCCGGTTGCCGCGTTGCGGTGGTTAACTGTGTAGCCAGCAGTCGTGGGAGCCGGAGGAGTTGTAGGAGCTGCCACCGTGACTGATCCGGGCTGGAAGATGATTATATAATTGTCTGAGGCAAAGCCACCGACGGTCACAGTCCAGATGCTTCCTGCGATTGCTGCAGGTGTATACCCGCAGACAAAGGTCGCGCTGCCGTCAAGGTCGGCAACCGTCTCTCCATTCACAAAGCCTGTCGCTGTGAAGCTATAAGCCGGAATCGGGGCTCCTAAGGTAAGAGCAAAACTGTTGGCGGTTATCGTCAAAGTCACAGGCGTTACTGTTAAGATGCCGGATACTTTTTGAACGTTCGTGAAGAAGTCGGTAACGTCCACTTCGCCATTCCACAGCTGATAGGATTCAATGGTGTTGGGTGACGTGCCAACGGCTGTCTGCGTTCCAGAAACCACTGTTGTCACATGGGTAATGCCGTCAGGGAGCGGCATGGTTGTGGTAAAGTCAGGGTTGGTCAGCTCGAGGCCGTTGTAAACCTGGGCGCCATCTGCAGAAATGATGGTGAGAGCAACCGCGCTGTTTGTAATCGTCAGTGTTCCAAGATCGTCATCAATGGTGTAGTTGCTTGCTTTAGTTGTCCCCCAATTGATTACATAGGTGTTGGAAACAGAGCCCGGGTAGGTGATCGAACCGGTGTTGACTGCCTCAGCCATATCGTCATTTTTTAGACCCGACAACACAGCAGGACCAGCCGTCAGCTCACTGCCATCATACGGTTTGCTCGCAGACGGTGTTTCTACGGTCAATGGGGCGGGCGTGATGGTCAGTGACGCTGTTACAATTACCTTGGTGATGTCATAGTTGCCCGAGGTATCGCCCACATACACGAAGTATTGGTAGACGCCCACGTCCTCGCCCTCTTCACGACCGAGAGGGTCATCTGAATCGTCGATTTCGATGACAAAGGCGTCAACATCAACGGCGGGATCATCCTGGTACTTGGCTGTAAGCGCAGCGAGTAGTGCAGCCTGGATGGCTTCTGCGACGTCTGCGAGATCAGGATCGGGATCGCCATAGATCTTGGTAAAGGGTACTTCGACGTTCACGCCCGGCAGTTCAACGGTGATCTCGATTTCCTTCGGGGTGATTCTCAGTCCACCCATACCGATATTGGGTCTGTCGAAGGACTCAGTTGCGTCCTCGGGCTCGCCAGTCGCAGGGTTATCCCACATGATTCTGTAGTCTCTTCCAGGTACGCCTGGATTAAGATCCTGCGGATAAAAACCAACGTTGATGCCGCTTGGATCAGCGAGCGCAACACCATTTGGATAGGCAGGCTCGAACCAGTAACCATCAGGAAGGTCTATCTCGTAAAGTTTCTCGCCCGCAGCAAGAGCATCACTTAAGGATTGCTCTTGGCTATTGTATTCAAGCGAGCGGGTTTGCCCTGTGATGCTCCAAGAAAACAGGTCGATCTTTTTATAATAGAGCTTGAGAACCAGGGCAGGCTCACCCTGGCCCGGGATTATGCCTTCGATTTTCTCGACCTCATCACCTTCATTATAACCTTCAACATATTCATACCCACTGATCGTAATAGGCGTAGCCCTGACTTCTCGTCCAGCAGGGCCTGCGCCGGAGTAGCTCGTATAGATCTGATAGACTATCGGATTGTCACTCTCATCAAAGATGATATGTTGGACGGTGAATGAAAGATTAGTGATGGTGATGCTACCATTGATTCCATGTCCCAAACCATTGGTCATATTGACCTGAAGGGTTCCTGTGGCGAAACCAGCTGTTGGCAGCGTCACGGACCATATTGAGTATTTGAAATCACCGTTTTTGTCATTGTTGTTATAGATTGCAAGTAACGTACCGGGAACTCCCCTGTATGACAATGAGACGAATCCTTTGTGATATGAGGATACAAAGAAGTACAGGGTGACATACATGCCATTCTCACTGACTTCCATGTACATGTCATCGAGCCTGGTTTGTTTGCTGTTCGAGACGTCTGTGTACTCAAGCCTCCATGCATCAGCCGGGACGCTCCATGCAGGAACGAGTTTTGGCATAGCCAATGCCCAGTCTTTCGCGGTCTCTGGTGCAGCAAGAGGGCCCAACCAAATGGGGTCCTCATCGTCGTCGCCTGCGCCAGGATTATCGCCCGTAGCATCATCCTCAAGCTCAAAGTAGGCAAAAAGTGTTACATCCTCGGTGATTGCTGCATCAAAATCAAATGCTTCTGGAATCTCATCAGCCCATTCAATCGGTAAAACGTCGGTCCAACAGATGAAATCTACGGCATCCGCAGGCCACACGTCTGATGGGAGATCCCAGAAATCACAGGTTTCGCCCTCATTGACGAGGACGGTCTTGAGAATTAAACCATCCGCGTCAGAAAAAACTACCGTGTGCTTGGATACGACTGTGTCATCATCATCCCCTGCTTCGGCAAATGCAAAAAGCGCATACGCTGGGAACATGCCGACTATCAGCACGAACGCCAGCAGTACCAGAATCAGCTTTTTGAATTTTGAATTCGCGAAGCGCGATGCGCTTTGAAGCGCACCAACAATGGTTCGATCGTTCATTTTCCACCACCTTTTTAATTATTGCCTCCCCAGCAATTTTAATGTTGCCTACATTATGCTTAGTATTTATAGCAGAAACAAGACCCGTCTATCGCGATAAACGGCAACTGCTGCGTTTTACGCAATCTACCAGCACTTTTACTCACAAAAACAGCCCCCAACCATCTAGCCGGATAGACAGTCGGGGGCTATTAAAGCGCAGTTTTTTTGGCCTGTTTCTGCTATTACAAGCAAGTCAACCCGCAATTCAGTAGCTTACACGAATTGTCATAAGGGATTTCCCCATTTATACCATATACTCGCCAACGGGTTGGGGACTCAAGTATTCCATACAAAATATGATGCTGGGGTAATTTTTCGTGTGGGATAAA
>WQXX01000130.1 GCA_009781535.1 Coriobacteriia bacterium
CCGTACTCGATAGCTGTCATGGGCTGCATGGTCAATGGCCCCGGCGAGGCGCGCGCCGCTGACGTGGGCGTAGCGTGCGGCAAAGGCAAAGGCGCGATTTTCTCGAAAGGTCAAGTGCTTTATACTGTCGAGGAATGTGCAATCATCGACGCATTGTTCGACGAGATCTTGCGACTTGAGAGTTATGACGGCTAGAGAGTTAAACGACTAACACGAAGGAGACCACACCGTGCCTCTTATAACCCCCGGCATCTTGCGCCTGAGTAAACTCTACTGCCCCACGCTGAAAGAAGACCCCACCGACGCCGACATCGCTTCGCACCGCCTGTTGCTGCGTGCTGCGATGATGCGGCGGATCAGCGCCGGAATCTACGCCTTTCTGCCGCTTGGTTACCGCGTGCTGCGCAAGATCGAGCAGATCGTGCGCGAGGAGATGGATGCAATAGGCTGTCAGGAACTGCTCATGCCCATCCTCCAGCCTGCTGAGCTCTGGCACGAGAGCGGGCGTTGGGACGTGTACGGGCCCGAGCTCATGCGTCTGGTCGACCGCCACGAGCATTGTTATGCCCTCGGCCCTACGCACGAGGAGCTCATCACCGCTCTTACGCGCGATGAGCTTCGCAGCTACAAGCAGCTGCCCATCTCGCTGTATCACATGCATTGGAAATACCGTGACGAAGTGCGTCCGCGGTTTGGGCTGCTCCGTGGCCGCGAGTTTTTAATGAAGGACGCCTACAGCTTCCATACGTCCCAAGAGTCGTTGCAGGAGCACTATGACGCCCAAACGCAAGCCTATGGGCGCATCTGCAACCGGCTCGGGCTTGCCTGGCGTGGCGTGGAGGCTGACTCCGGTCAGATTGGCGGCAAAGTCTCCATCGAGTTCATGGCTCTGGCAGAGACGGGGGAGGCAGGCATCCTGTATTGTGAATGCGGCTTTGCCGCCAACACCGAGGTCGCAACCGCCCACATTGAGCTCACGCCGCACATGACGCCCTTTGCCAAGGTCGCAACCCCCGGCGTCGAGACTATCGCCGACCTTGCAACCTTCCTCAGCATACCTTCATCTGCAACCGTCAAGGCGTTAGGCGGGTCTGATGCGAAAGGTCGCGCGACCGTGCTCCTGATTCCCGGCAGCCATGAGCTAAGCGAGGTCAAAGCAGCCAACCTGCTCGGCGCCTTTACCATGCTCACTGACGAGGAGATGCTTGCTGCCGGTCTCACCAAGGGTTACCTTGGACCGATCGGCTTGCCAACAGGCGTACGTGTCATCGCCGACACCGCCCTGCAAGGACTGACGCATTGGGTCGTGGGCGCCAACGAGGCGGGATACCATTTTGTGGGCGCCCAGCTTGGCGTCGATTTTGCTGTCAACGAATGGGCGGATCTTCTTGAGGCACAGGATGGCGACGGCTGTCCTGAATGTTGCAAGCCGCTGACCGCTGCACGTGGCATCGAGGTGGGGCAGGTGTTCCAACTTGGCACCAAGTATTCTGAATCGATGCATGCGCGTTACATGGCTGAGGATAACAGCGAGCTGCCCTTCATCATGGGTTGTTATGGCTGGGGCGTCACGCGCAGCCTGGCAGCTGTTGTGGAACAGCATAACGACAAGGGCGGCATCATCTGGCCTATAAGCATTTGCCCGGCAGAGGTCGTGGTCATTCCGCTTCTTGTTGGAGAGAGCGCCGTGGAGCCTGCCGCCTTACAGCTTGCAGAGCTCCTGAGTGCGGCAGGTATCGAGGTCGCTTTCGACGACAGACCTGAACGCGCCGGCTTCAAGTTCAACGACGCCGACCTTATCGGCTGGCCCTTCCAGCTGGTCGTAGGCAAGCGCGGTCTTGAAGCCGGTATCGTCGAGTTCAAGGACCGCGCGAGCGGCGAGCGCCGCGAGTTGCCACTCGATACCGCAGCAACAACAGTAGCGGAGCTCGTGTATGCCGCTCGCGCCGCCAGCCTCTGACTGTTTATAACGATTGCGCAGCCGTTCTCTGGAGTTCGCGGCAAAAATTTACGATAGTGTTTTGTCAATCGGACTAAATAGCGTAATTTATGTTGTAATTCCAACATAAAAACACCTAGAGCGCGGAAAAAATGATGAAATTACTGCAAAACACAATCAGCCAGCTTATTTCGAGGCCAGAGTAAAGCACAGAATCAAACACTATCGAAAATTTTTGCCACGAACTGCTATAATGGTGTTATGGAATACGTTATCAGCCACAAATCAGCTCTTGAATACTGGCGCCTATATGGCGCGGATGATGTTGCGCCAAGAAAAAGCAGTAAAGGGGATATAGACCCGCCACGAAGCGTCTCCAAGCATAAGCGGCAAAACATTACGCTCCCAGAAAGCCTGCCCGAAGTCGGTAGGGTAAGTATGGAAGACAGTCTGGGTCTGAGCATGCCAATCGACATCATGCTCAGCAATCCCAACGCCCGCCGAAACTCTCAGACAACTAAGCAGCATGTTTTTGTGGAGGCGATTCCACCAAGCAGCCTTGTACAGATAAAAGATGGAATCGCGGTAAGTTCACCGGAGTTCTGCTTCCTCCAGATGGCTTCAGAGCTCTCGCTTATAAAACTCATAGAGCTAGCCTTTGAGCTGTGTGGCAGTTACTCTCTTCCGACAGTTGCTGCTGAACACTCGCAATCTCAACAGCAGACAAGAGGCTTCAGTATCCGCAAGCCACTGACTGATACAAAAAGGCTCAAAACCTTCATCGCTCAACTCTCAGGGGTTAACGGAATCAAGAAAGCAAGGCGTGCCCTGCGATATGTCGCTGGTGGTTCTGCCTCGCCGATGGAGACAAAGCTCACCATGTTTTTGACCCTTCCCCTCGCATTGGGTGGCTATGGTCTTCCCATGCCGGAACTCAACAGCCGTATCATCCCTGTCAGAGCGGCAAAACGCACAGCGAGCAGGGCATATTACCTGTGCGATTTATTCTGGCCCGATTACGATCTGGCGGTCGAATATGACAGCGACCTTTACCATACGGGCTCAGAGCGTATTGCGAGTGACTCAAAAAAGCGAAACACCCTTACTTCGCTTGGCATTGTGATAATCACTGTCACCACGCAGCAGATTCATAGTTCTACCGAGACCGAGAAGATTGCCAGATTGGTTGCCGGGAATATGGAAAAGAGGCTGCGGATTTCCAAACCCGACTTTATTGATGCACACCGTACGCTGCGCAAGCTACTGTACTAAGTAAAACGAGCACGTCCGTTAAAAAAATGTAGAGGCTGACCAGACTACTCTAAGAAAGTTGTCATCTGGTATTTGAACTGCCCCTCGGTCTCTTTTGAGACCGAGGGGCAGCTTGTCAGTTTATCGCAACCAGATTAACGAGAACTGCATCTTACAAATGCTTTAGGTGCCGATGTAAAAAGACGCCTGCCCCGAGCAGACCGAGCGAAAACGCGAGAGCCAGGCTAACAAGAAGATGACAAAGCAGATTGTCGCCTGTTTGCGGGGTATCGTCGCCTACGGTGTTCGTGAACGTCACGGATGTATGGTCCTCAAGCATGATTCGGACACTGGCTCCCGTGCCGCTTCCAGTCACACTGCCTCCAGGCACATCGCCTCCAGACGCATCGCCTATCGTATAGGCGAATGACGGAACGTATCTGCCCGCAAATCCAGTCAGATCCTCACAGACCTCGAAATCCCCAGTAAAGAGGTTTCTTATCGTTGCCGTCTCATCATGTTTGAGCTTCAGGATAAAGGGTCCTTCGAAAGTGCCGATCCTTGTGGTCTCGATCCGGCTTGCAACAACCACAAGCCCCAGCGAGAGACCATTGGCGCCCACGATATCGACACACCATGTACCAAAGATTCCGTCAGCCGACAGGGGAGCAGGCTCTGGGTCTGCCAGACCTTCTGGGTCGATGAAGAAGACCGTAAACGGGAACAGCTGGTCACGGTCGGCAGCAGAAACGCTGCCGCCTGCAACGGTCTTGCGAAAACTGAGGTCATAGAAATCAGCCCCGAGGTTCGTGAA
>WQXX01000131.1 GCA_009781535.1 Coriobacteriia bacterium
GGGCGGCAGCAACGTGCAGTTTGCCATCAACCCCAAAGACGGTCGGGTGATCGTCATCGAGATGAACCCGCGCGTCTCACGTTCCTCCGCGCTGGCAAGCAAGGCGACCGGTTTTCCCATCGCCAAGTTCACGGCCCGCCTTGCGGTCGGTTACACCCTCGATGAGATGCTCAACGACATGACGCAGACAACGCCCGCCTGCTTTGAGCCTGCCATCGACTATGTGGTGGTCAAGGTCGCGCGTTTTGCCTTCGAGAAGTTCAAAGGGACGGACACCACGCTTACCACCCGCATGAAGGCGGTCGGCGAGGTGATGTCCATCGGACGCATCTTCGAAGAAGCGCTCGGCAAGGCGATGCGCTCTCTGGAAAACGGGAGAGGCGGTTTGGGATTTGACGGCAAGGACGATTTTGACGAGCAGCGTTTTGAGGAGCTGGTAAGCCTGCCGACCGAAAGCAGGTTGTTCTATGTCGCCGAGGCGCTACGGCGCGGCTGGAGTGTCGAGAAGGTCTTTGAGGCGACGTGGATCGACCCATGGTTCCTCAACCGCATCAAGGCTATGGTTGACGAGGGCTTATCGCTTGAAGGACGCAGCCTTGCCGAGCTCAGCGCTGCGGAACTGCGGCGGGCAAAGCGCTTCGGTATAAGCGACGTGCAGATCGCCTACCTCACCGGCACAAGCGAGCTTATGGTGCGGGCACGCCGCAAGGAGCTCGGTATCATCCCGGTATTCAAGACCGTCGATACCTGCGCTGCCGAGTTTGCCAGCGCGACGAGTTACTACTACAAGACCTATGAGGACGTCAGCGACGTACGTCCCTCGTCACGGATGAAGGCGATGATACTTGGAGCAGGGCCTAACCGCATTGGGCAGGGGATAGAGTTCGATTACTGCTGCGTGCACGCCTCATATGCCCTGGCTGCGATGGGATACGAGACCATCATGGTCAACTGCAACCCTGAGACGGTCTCAACCGATTACGATACGTCTGATAAGCTCTATTTCGAGCCGCTGACCTATGAGGATGTCATGGATGTCATCGACGTCGAGCAGCCGACAGGCGTGGTGGTAACGCTCGGCGGGCAGACCCCGCTGAAACTCGCGCGACCTTTGGAAGCTGCCGGTGTGACTATCATGGGCACCAAGCCGGAGGCGATCGATCTGGCAGAAGACCGCGAGCGCTTCGCCCATCTGCTCGATAGCTTGGGCATCACATATCCGGCAGCGGGCACGGCAGAATCCTTTGAAGACGCGCTCGCGGTCGCTGACCGCCTCGGCTATCCGCTTTTGGTGCGTCCGAGTTATGTGCTCGGAGGTCGTGGCATGGTCATCGCGTATAACGCCGAGTATCTTGAGCGCTACATCGCCGAAGCGACGCGCGTCACCCCGGATCATCCGGTCTATCTCGACCGTTTCCTGGAAGGCGCCATCGAGCTTGACGCCGATGCGCTTTGCGATGGTACCGACGTCTATATCGGCGGCTTGCTCGAGCATATCGAGGAGGCTGGCATCCACAGCGGCGACTCGTCCTGCTGCCTGCCGCCCTTCTCCCTGTCGCAAGCGATCATCGACCGGATCCGTGACCATACGACCACCCTTGCGCTTGCCATTGGGGTCCAAGGGCTGGTCAATGTGCAGTTCGCGGTCAAGGATACTGAGATCTTTGTCATAGAGGTCAATCCGCGTGCCTCGCGCACGGTACCCTTTACCTCGAAAGCCTCCGGCGTACCGCTTGCCAAGCTCGCAGCGCGCATCATGGCAGGGGAGAGGATTGCCTCGATGGGGCTGCCGGACGATAGACGCGAGCTCGGGCACTACAACGTCAAAGAAGCCGTCATGCCCTTCGGACGCTTCCCCGGCTCCGACATCATCCTGGGTCCTGAGATGAAATCGACCGGCGAGGTCATGGGCATCGGCGACAGCTTCCCCAAGGCATATGCCAAGACCGCCCTTTCCATCGACTACTCGCTGCCGCTCGGCGGCACGGTCTTCATCTCGGTGTGCGACCGCGACAAGCGCTCCATCGCCTCCATCGCGCACGCGCTGTATAACCTCGGGTTCAAGATCATCTCCACGATCGGCACCGCACGCACTCTGCGCGCTTCAGGAATCCCTGTTGAGGTGGTGCGCCGCGTGCAGGAGGAGCGACCCAACATCGTCGATCTGCTCGCAGAAGGACAGATCGACCTCATGATCAACACCCCCTTTGGGCAGGAGACGCGCTCTGACGCCTATCGCATGCGCACGGCTGCTGTCCGTTATGGCATCTGCTACGCGACCACCATCGCCGGGGCGAGCGCGCTGGTGCTTGCTATCGAGGTCGCCCAGCGCGATGCGGATACCAAGGACGTGCTTGTCCCGCTTGCCCTCCAAGACCTGGAGCAATGGGATGTGTGACAAAGCAACCGTTCGTATTTGTCGCCCCGAGTGCAGCTATTGTTTTTGTCGCCCCGGGCTCGATCCGGGGCCTATCAGGGGGGTTGTAGGCGACGCATGTCGCCCTGAGCGAAGCGACCGAAGGGCGCGCAGTCGAAGGGTCTAGCGGGAGAGTTGTAGGTTAGGTAGAGTTGTCGCCCAGAAAGCTTGTGAATTGGTAATCGTTAGGTAGAGTTGTCGCCCAGAAAGCTTGTGAATTGGCAATCGTTATTTCAAGTTGCCAAAAGCAGGCGCGTACGATACGGAGAACGGAATGTGTGACCAGAGAAATACCCCTGCTTTCGAAGCCTGCCATGTGGTCGAGAACCACCGCTTGGCAGCTACCATAGGCAGGCTCGTTCTGGCTGCCCCACGTACCGCTGAACGTGCAATGCCGGGGCACTTCGTGCACCTGTATCTTGAGGGCTTGGACGGTTGCGTGCTCAGACGCCCCTTCTGCGTCTACCGCACTAACGCATCGCGCGAGCATCTAGAACTTGTCTATCAGGTGGTCGGCGTCGGCACCTCGTTCATGGCTGACCTAACGCCGGGCGCCCCTCTTGACCTTATCGGTCCTGTCGGCAGGGGATGGACGCTTGATTCCCCGGCACATAAGGCGTTGCTTGTCGCTGGGGGCATCGGCGCCGCGCCGTTGTATCAGCTGGCATCATATCTCCTTCCAGACACAGAGGTCCAGATGGTCATGGGCGCCCAGAATGCAAGTCTATTGGCATTTCGCGCGGATTTCGAAGCCTTGCTCGGCGTTGGCAACCTGCACATCTGCACTGACGATGGCAGCGCAGGGCACCATGGTTTTGTGACGGACGTACTCGCCCCGCTACTTGCCGATAACAGCTTTGACTATCTTGCATGTTGCGGGCCGCACGCCATGCTGCGTGCTGTTGCTCGTCAGGCATGCGCGGCAGGTATTAGTTGTGAGGTCTCGCTTGAGGAGCGCATGGCGTGCGGCATTGGCGCCTGCCTCTCATGTGTAGTCGATACGGTTCAGGGCAGCAAGCGCATCTGCGTGGACGGTCCAGTCTTTAATGCAGATGAGGTGATATGGGATGTGTGAGCTTTCTGTTAACCTTGGCGGCCTGGCGATGAAGAACCCGGTGACGGTTGCCTCCGGCACCTTTGGCTCTGGACGTGAGTACGCTGAGCTATGGGCAACTGCCGATCTTTCTGGCGGGAAGGCTCCGGCACAAGGATCGCCTGCTCAAACATACTCGCCCTGCGGGCTGCGTAGCTCGCATTCGACTCTTGTGCCGGAGCCTGCGGACATATCGCCCGCTCAGACATTCCTCTCCGCGCTCGGCGCCATCACCACAAAAGGCGTCTCGCTTACGCCTTGGTCGGGCAACAAAACGCCCCGTATCGCAGAGACGGCAAGCGGCATGCTCAATTCGATCGGCTTGCAGAACAAGGGCGTGGAAGCCTTCTGCCAAGACGACCTTGCGTGGCTTAGCGAACACGCAGCAGGCACCCCGGTCATCGTCAACGTCTGCGGGCATTCGGTCGACGAGTTCGCTCCGGTCA
>WQXX01000132.1 GCA_009781535.1 Coriobacteriia bacterium
GGCAGTGTTGGCTCCGGTGGCAACTGCGGCTCCGGAGGAAGTGTTGGTTCCGCAGGCAAGCGAGGCTCAGCAGCTAAACGAGGTTCTGCAGGTATCTGCGGCTCAGTAATCATTTGCAACTCTGTAAAAAACCAGGACTTGGGAAAGGGCTGCTCGGGTGATCAGTACCAGCTCTCTTATCGATCTTTGTCTGTGGTAAAGAACAGCGCCACGGTTCCCGGACCTGCATGGGCGCCGATTACCGGATCAAGGTAGTGGATCAAGACATCCGATACTCCAAAACTCTCTTTAATCTGGTTTGCAACAAATTCAGCATCTTCCAGACAATCGCCATGCGAGATGGCGACGAACTGTTCAGCCTTGGGCTCAGCTGCGGTTTCTGCGAACTTGTTAGCAAGCGCTATCAGTGACTTCTTGCGCCCGCGAACCTTGTCGGCAGGTACAAGACGTCCTTCGTTATCGACATGGAGCACCGGTTTGAGGTTAAGGATCGTACCAGCAATCGCCACGCCCTTTGAAAGACGTCCGCCACGCTGGAGAAAATGAAGGTCGGCTACGGTAAACCAGTGGGAGAATGTCAGCAGATTCTCCTCGACCCACGCAGCAGTATCCTCCAGCGACAGCCCTTCTTCGCGTCGCTGCGCTGCCGCAAGCACCAGACGCCCCATACCAAGGGCAGCAGCTTTTGAGTCGATGCAGATGAGCTTACGGTCGGGGTACTCCTCGGCAACAGCCTTTATATGCGTGCTTATCATGTCGTATGTTGCCGAGAGCGCAGAATCAAACCCGATATAGAGGGAATCCAGTCCCTCGTCGAATTGTGCGCGCAGCAACTTCTCGGCGTCTTCTTTTCTTGCCAATGAAGTGCGGATGATCTTACCATCGCGCATCATGTCATAGAACTGCTTAAGGTCGGTGACGTTTCCTTTAAGGTAACTGTGATAGATGACGTCGTCGATGATGAATTCGAGTGGCATGACCGCCAAGTCATACTGGTCAACCATGGATTCGGGAAGATTTGAGGATGAGTCGGTGATTATTCCAAAAGTCATAGCTGCTCCTGTCGCAGTGAATTGGTCGTTAGAATAAAGCCAGCACAACAATAATAACAGGTCAAAGACCTCTTGGATACGCCGCAAACTCATCAGCTTGCTTACGGTGTGTGGGTGGCGCTGCGGAAGGCGCTACGGGTGAGGCTGCGGGAAGCGTTACAGGAGGCGCGGCGACAGGGGCGGCGGGAGGCGCTGCGGAAGGCGTGCGATGTGCATATCCTGCATCGGCATTGTGCGCTGTTTCTCGCACGATATGCGATTCGCAAATCAGGCGCCGAACTCAGTCATCATCGACCATTGCAGGGGCTTGTGCCGACCATCGGACAGAACGAGACCGATGCTCGTATCGATGGCTGGTACAGAGCAGTTATAGTCTATTGGGGCTATTTGAGAAACATTTCTGATGCAAAGGAGGAGTACTATGACAAATAAACCGATATGCGTAATCACAGGTGGTGGAAGCGGCATGGGTCTTGCGGTTGCCAAGCTCATCGCCAAGGATTATCACATCATTCTTGTCGGGCGAACCGTATCAAAACTGGAGAATGCACTCGCTGAGCTGCGCGAGCTTGGCGGTGAGGTCGAGGCTTTTCCCTGTGATGTGGGCGACCGTTCCTCAATTACAAAACTGGCTGAGTATGCTGCGAGCCTGGGAGCAGTCAAGACACTCATCAACGCGGCTGGCTTGTCACCAAAGATGGCGACAGGCGAGGCAATATTTGTAACGAACGCTATTGGTACCCTCAACATCAATGAGGAATTGGCGAAGGTTATGGCTGCGGGAGGCTGTATCCTCAATGTCGCCTCAATGGCTGGTTACATGATCGATGACAGCCAGGTTCCTCTTGAGCTCTTCAAACTCAGTCTGGCAGATGCAGATGCCTTTGGAACCCATATGGCTTCCATCATCAATTCACGGGATGCAGAACAAGCGCCGGGGCTTGCCTACACACTGTCAAAGAAGTTCGTGATATGGTTTTCTGCCCAAGCTGCTTGCAGGTTTGGCGCCTCTGGGCTTCGCGTGCTCTCAATATCCCCCGGTACCTTCAGGACACCTATGGGAGAAATCGAAGGCAAGCAGGCCTCCTCTCTCGCGGAGATGGGTCCGCTTGGCCGCGTAGGCGAAGTGGAAGAGATTGCCCAGGTGATGGCGTTTCTTATCAGCGACGCAGCAAGTTACATGACTGGCACAGACATTCTTTGCGATGGCGGAACGGTTGCCACCATCAGGAACATGCGCCAGTAAAGGCATTGATTAAGCCTAAAGCTGAATAAACTTTCTTGACAATCCGCTGTCTTCCGTAGTATTGTAATACCGTATTACTATACTACGGAAGGATAACACGTGGACGCAATGGTAACGGCGCGGGTGCCCATAGAAATCAAAAACCAAGCCACGAAGGTTTTCGAGTCGCTTGGACTCACTGCATCACAAGCAATCAATACGCTTTTCAAGCATGTTGCTGACACCAGCAGTATTCCTGACTTCAGAAGTCAAACCCAAATTGCCTATGAGGGATGTCCACGCATTCTTGATTTGGAAAAGATTACGCCCGACATGATTCAAGTAGCAAGAGCCATGAAATCAATCCAGAATTTAGGACCTGTTGACTGGGGCAAGGATACAGGTACATCGTACAAGGCAGTGCTTGAAGGAGGACGTCGTGCAGACTATGAAGCTCTTCTTTGATACAAACGTGCTTATTGATTATTATGCTCAGCAAGGCACTCTTGGCGCAAACGCATATCATTTAACAATCCCAAGATTCTTTGATGACGCACGGTTGTGGGTTTCGGGAAAGAGTTTTACCGATGCTTTTTATGTTCTGAAGAAACACAAAGATTCCCAGAAGCTCCAGCAGGCAATGCTGGATAGTCTCAAAATCTTTGACGTCTGCTCACTTGAGCGGGATGATATCGATGCTGCCTGCAAACTGGGCTGGCCAGATTTTGAGGACGCCTTGATCGAAATAAGTGCACAAAAGGTCGGCGCGGATTATCTGATCACGCGTGACGCTGGATTTGGATATGTACGCACGAAGGCACGCACCCCGGTCTGCACTCCAGAAGAAATCATCGCGATCTTTGAAAAACGCGGCTTGACGTATGCGGCAATTGACCTGGACAGGCTTTGTTTGGATTGATTGCCAGTATTACAGGCTAGAAGCACCCTGCTCGACTCTCAGCGCCTTATCTTCAGCGAGTGAGACCAATGGATAGAAGTCGTTATAGTGCTTCTGGATGAACATCGGGCTGCGTCTTTTATACAGCCGCGCAGCAACACGATCGGCGATTGGCAGGATGATGCGCTCATGGGCGCAGAGCACCTCGGAGACGCCATCGATGCTACCGGTGGTCTGCTTGTTCAGACAGGCACAATAGTGGTTGCAGCGATCCTTGATCAAGCAGATGTCGCAGCCCGGCTTTTCCGACTCGTTACGCACGAATAAAGCCGCACGAGCTCCCTCATCTATACCGTTGTACACATCACCAATCCTGTATCTTTCGTCTCCCACAAGCTGCACGCAAGGGTAAATCCCACCGTCTGGCGCAATCGAGAGCTGGTGTTGCCCAAGCTCACAACGCTCATGACGATACGTCCTGTTGTGGACATGGCTGCTTATCTTGACCTCGAACGGACTCAGGTAAAACTTGTCCTCATTGACCGTATGCTTGTAGTAAAACGACGCCAGCTTGTTGTATTGCCGTTTCATCTCATCAAGCGCAGCCTTATCCCAATCGGCAGCGTAATTCAGCGAACATATAAGATACCGAAAGCCGAGCTCATACAGATACTCAACTGACTCGGCATAATACTGTACCGTATCGGGACTTACGGTCATCAGCGCCGGTGCATACGGGAAGGAAGGCAGCAAACGCTCAGCAGCCTTTTCGA
>WQXX01000133.1 GCA_009781535.1 Coriobacteriia bacterium
ATATCGCAGCCTCGATATTCCAAAGCGTGGTAACGCAGACTATTGGAGGGCTTGCTTGCGGGCGCCCCATCCGAGGTAACATCGCGTTTCTCGGCGGGCCGCTTGAGTACCTTCCCGAGCTGAAGAAACGCTTCGTGCTCACGCTCGACCTGACTCCCGAGCAAACCATCAAACCCGACAACGCGCATCTGTTTGTGGCAAAGGGCGCGGCGATTGCTGGGGCAGAGAGCGAGCCGCTTTCTCTGGATATCATTCTGGAAAGGCTGGCCGTTCTTGGCAGCACGCAGGGCTCAGAGGTCGTGCGCCTGGATCCCCTGTTCGCAGACGCGGCAGCATATGAGGAATTCAAGACTCGTCATGCGAGGGCAACGGTGCCAAAGGGGGATCTGGCGAGCCATCGCGGCATGGCTTTTCTTGGTATTGACGCGGGTTCGACCACCTTTAAATCGGCGTTGATCAGCCGCGATGGCGAGCTATTAAATCAGTACTATACCAACAACAAAGGCGAGGTCATCGAAACCGCCAAACGTGCTTTGCTTGAGCTGTACGCCGCCTTGCCTCATGATGAGAATGGCGAACCGCTGGTGACGATCGGTCATACCACCGTCACAGGTTATGGCGAGGGCCTGCTGCTTGAGGCTTTGCGATGCGACTCAGGCGAGATCGAGACCATCGCGCATCTGCGCGGCGCGCAGGAATTGCTGCCGGGCGTGGAGTTCATCCTCGACATCGGCGGGCAGGACATGAAGTGCCTGCGCGTGCGTGATGGCGTCATCGACCACATCATGCTCAACGAGGCATGCTCATCGGGCTGCGGATCATTCATCGAAAGCTTTGCCGTCTCCTTAAATATGACTGTCCAGGAGTTTGCACGTTCAGCCATTGCAGCTGCCAGCCCTGTCGATCTTGGCAGTCGCTGCACCGTCTTCATGAACTCACGCGTCAAACAGGCGCAGAAGGAAGGCGCCACCGTTGGCGACATTTCCGCAGGCCTTTCCTACAGCGTCATCAAGAACGCCCTGTTCAAGGTCATCAAGATTCGTGACCCCAAAGACGTTGGCGATAAGGTCATCGTACAGGGCGGCACGTTCTTAAATGACGCCGCGCTGCGCTCCTTTGAGTTGCTGGCTGGCTGCGAGGCTGTCCGGCCTGATATCGCCGGCACGATGGGCGCCTATGGCGCAGCCCTGCTCGCCCGCGACCGCTACACTGCTGCAAATGGACTTGCTGCGAGTGATGAGGAGACTGGCGAGAAAGCGCTCAGACTCCCTCACGACCCGAACGCTGTGAAGACGGCTTCATCTGCGGAACTCGCTGCTGCGCAGCTCAAACAGTCCTCGATCCCGAATCCGCCTTCACAGCCTTCTCGTTCGCGAGAGTCTGGCCTTTCTTTCTCGCCAGTCTCCACACTGCTCAATCCCGATGAGCTGCGCACACTCAGTCCAACGCACACCACGACGCGTTGCAAGGCATGCTCGAACAGTTGCCTGCTCACCATCACCACCTTTGGTGTGGATCCTGCCACCGGCAAGAAGCGCCGCTTTATCACGGGTAACCGCTGCGAGCGCGGGGCAGGCGTGCGCCCCAAGACGGCTGACCTTCCCAACCTGTTCACGTGGAAGAAAAACCGCCTGTTTTCCGGCTCGCCGGAAAACCCCTATGTGCCGCTTGAACCGCATGAGGCGACGCGCCCGACGGTGGGACTCCCGCGTGTGCTTAATATGTATGAGAACTATCCGTTTTGGTTCACGTTCTTTACCAAGCTGGGTTTCCGTGTGGTGCTCAGCGACGAGACACGCAAATCGACCTACGACGAGGGTATCGAATCGATGCCTTCTGAGAGCGTATGTTACCCGGCAAAGCTGGCGCATGGGCATATCATGAACCTGCTCGGGGAAGCAAAGGGTGTGGATCTCATCTTCATGCCGTGCATCCGTCATGAGCGCAAGGAGGATCAGGGCGCGCCGAACCACTTCAACTGCCCGGTTGTCGTAAGCTATCCGGAGGTAATTAAGCTCAATGTCGAGGAGTTGCAGACTTCTCATGTTGACTTTCTCAACCCGTTTTTACCCTATGACAGCATCGAGATTCTGCCACGCCGTATCCATGAGGAGATGGGTAAATGGTGGAAGAGAAGCGTCCACACGCAGGGAGGTGCGTATGGCGACGCTCCAACTTTGGAGGAGATTAAAAACGCCGTGCTCCTCGCCTGGGCAGAAGACGAGGCCTTCAAGCGCGATGTACGTGCGAAGGGTGTTGAGGCACTGGCGTGGATCGAGGAGCACGGCGTTCATGGCATCGTGCTCGCTGGGCGTCCGTACCATCTTGATCCGGAGATCAACCATGCTATCCCTGAGCTGTTGGCGAGCTTTAACCTGGCGGTATTCACCGAGGATTCCATCTCGCATCTGATGAAACCGGAGCGCCCCTTGCGCGTTGTCGACCAGTGGATGTTCCACTCACGGCTGTATGCGGCTGCCAAGTTCGCAACGACACGCAATGACATAGACATCATCCAACTGAACAGTTTTGGTTGCGGGCTTGACGCGATAACCACCGACCAGGTCTTAGAAAT
Source organism: Coriobacteriia bacterium (assembly GCA_009781535.1). GTDB lineage: Bacteria > Actinomycetota > Coriobacteriia > Coriobacteriales > UBA8131 > WRHU01. Next base: position 2,576 of record WQXX01000133.1, read on the forward strand.
ACTTGCCCCGGCAGGCAAGATCTACACGGTCCTTAAGATCGACGAAGTCAGCAACCTCGGCGCTGCGCGCATACGCGTGCGGTCGCTTTTAGCAGCCTTACGCGAGCAACATGACGCAGGGATGCAAGCTGAGCAGGTTTCGACCTCGGTGTACAAACCACAATATACTGAGCAGATGAAAGCAGACCGCTACACCATCTTAAGCCCCCAGATGGCGCCAATTCATTTTGAGCTGGTCGTCAAGGTGTTTGAACAGGCGGGTTATAATTTCGAGCTGTTGCCCTCCGTAGATCATGGAGCGGTTGAAGCAGGCCTTAAATATGCGAACAATGACGTGTGTTATCCGTCCATTCTTGTGACCGGTCAGATCATGGAGGCTATCACCAGCGGTAGATACGACCTCAACAAGACAGCTGTCATCATCACCCAGACAGGTGGCGGTTGCCGCGCGACCAACTACATTGGGCTTATCCGCAAGGCACTTAAAGAAGCTGGCGCGGGGCATGTCCCGGTCCTGGCCCTGTCCTTCCACAAACTGGGGGAGACAAACCCTGGCTTCAAGATCAAACCCGGCATGCTGCTTAGGGCGATCTATGCCATCTACTGGGGCGACCTGCTTATGCAATGTCTGTACCGCACGCGGCCTTATGAAGCCGAGCCCGGTGCAGCCAAAGCAATCTTTGATAAATGGATGGCGCATTGTCAGGCAAGTATCCTTGGCAGGATAGGCCCGCGGGAGTTCGCCCGCACCTCACGGGCTATCATCCGCGATTTTGATACGATGCCACTGATAAACGACCGCGGCAAACCACGTGTTGGCGTGGTGGGGGAGATACTTGTCAAGTTCCATCCCACGGCCAACAACGGCATCGTCGATGTGATCGAGTCAGAAGGTTGCGAATGCACCGTACCAGGCTTGGCAGAGTTCTTCCTCTTTGGCATGAGCGGCGGCATCTGGCAGCATCAAGAGCTCACCAAACCGTGGAAATCCTCAGTGGGCGCACGCTTGAGCATCGCCGCCTTTAATATCTTCAGGCGGCCACTCGTGACCGCGCTGCGTAAAAGCAAGCGCCTCGATCCACCGGCGACCATCTATGAGCTGGCTGGTTATGCACGCCCTGTCTTGAGCCTGTGTAACAGCATGGGGGAGGGCTGGCTGCTGACCGCCGAGATGATCGAGCTCATCCATTCCGGCGCACCCAACATCGTCTGCACGCAGCCGTTTGCCTGCTTGCCTAATCACGTGACCGGCAAAGGCGTCATCAAGGAGCTGCGCCGGCTGTTCCCCCAAAGCAATATCGTTGCCGTGGATTATGACCCCGGCGCCAGCGAGGTCAACCAGCTCAACCGCATCAAGCTCATG
>WQXX01000134.1 GCA_009781535.1 Coriobacteriia bacterium
GCAGGCGTGCAATCGCCTGCCATTCAAACGGTTTACGCGCAAACGCCCCAACAACCGCTGCTTCAACGGCAGGCGCCTCAAAGCTACACGCCGGTGTTGCAGGCGCAGAACCTCACTAAACGCTTTGGCCCCAATATTGCCCTCAATAACATCAACATCACCCTGGGGCATGGGCGCATCGTTGGGTTGCTGGGACCAAACGGCAGTGGCAAGACAACGCTCATCAAGATGGCGAGCGGGCTGCTTGTCCCTTCTGATGGACAGATACTGATCAACGGCATGAAGCCGGGCCCAGGGACAAAGAAACTGGTGAGTTACCTACCCGACCGGACGTATTTTGACGGCTGGATGAAGGTCAAGAACTGCGTGGCACTTTTTGCGGACTTCTACGCAGATTTCGACCGCACCAAAGCGACTGAAATGCTCAAAGCGCTCGGCATCGATGAGAACGCGAAGTTTAAGACACTTTCAAAAGGCACCCAGGAGAAGGTACAGCTGGCGTTGGTCATGAGCCGAAAAGCGCAGCTCTATCTTTTAGACGAACCGATTGGCGGCGTCGATCCGGCGGCACGCGACTACATCCTCGAGACCATCATCCGCAACTACAACGAGAACGGAACCGTGCTCATCAGCACCCATCTGATCTATGACATCGAACAGGTCTTGGACGACGTCATCTTCTTGTGGGGCGGATATGTCGAGCGCGTGTCCAGTGTCGATGCGATGAGGGAGCAGACCGGCAAGAGTGTCAACGAAGTATTCAGGGAGGTATTCCGATGCTAGGAAAACTACTTAAATATGAATTCAAGGCAACAGCGCGTCTGTTCCTGATCCTGTATCTTGCGCTCATAGCGGTGTCGGCGCTTAATGCACTGCTTATCTCGCTCGGAGGAAGCACGTATGGCAGTTTTGACAACGAGGTGCTTGTCACCGTTTACAGCACGATAACGGGTCTCGCTATCTTTTTGTATGTGCTGATCTCAACTGCTGTAGTTGTGGCGACCATCATCATAATCATCGTCCGATTCTATCGGATGCTCGGTAATGAAGGATATCTGTGGTTCACCCTTCCGGTAACCGCCAACCAACAAATCCTCGGCAAGCTGATCCCGGCGCTTGTGTGGAGTTTTGTCAGCACGATAGTTTTCATCATCAGCTTTGGCATTCTGCTCATGCCTATGGGGATCACAGAAATGATCCAGGGTATTCCAGAAATCTGGAGTTCGTTGATAGAAATGGGGCTTAACCCGACGCTGTGGACAGTGTGCCTCCTGATTCTTTTGATTGTTGGCGGCTTTGAAGGCTACCTCATGTTCTATGCGTCAATGGCGATTGGCCCGAATATCATAAAAAGTCGTCTCGGCGGAACCGTGCTTGCCTATCTGATCCTTTACGTCGCCATGCAGATTGTCTCTACCATTCAGATGGTGCTCCTGGTCATTCCTTTGAACAACCTGGCGACAAGCATCGATAACGCCCTCATGTGGGGAAACATCGCAGGCGTCATGTCGGCAGTCGATTCGATCATGGTTTACAGTACGGTTTTCTATGGCATAGCCTATCTTGTCATAGGGATAGTGTTCTACCTGCTGACCCGCTACTTCATGTCGCGCAAGCTCAACCTCGCGTAAAGGTTTGGTGTGGCAATTGGGCGCCGGGATTTGACGTAGGGTTCTGGCGCAGGGGTTCAGCGAAGGAGCGAGGCGTACAGCTCAGCCTAGCCCAGCCAGCTGGCTTGAAAGCTCTCTCTATAAAGCCCGGGCGGCGGAGCGGAAGCTCCGCCGCCCGGGTCGATTTTAAGCGCTGTCCCGTATTTGCATCCTGTATGAAAGAGCACAAGAAGGCATCACCGCGCCTTTCAGGATAAGAATGTCCCGTCTATCCCGACAAATGCATGCCACTTGTCGAGTTGAAAGGGACTGATTCTCACAAATGTTACTAAATCACTGTGATATACTGTATTTTGTTAAATGGCAGTACCAAAGTAACAAAACAAGGATAAACCCATGTGGACTGAAAAGGAGAACCGCCATTGAAAGAAGAAGCTGTTTTATAAGTCCTATGTCTAACATTGTGACTTACTGATACCAGCCACGGATAGCACGAATAGCAACTATGAACCCCACCACCATAGTCTTCTGAAAGATGCATCCGACCTGGAACCCCGCTCGCCGAAGAGTGCAGCCAATCATACTGGTCTGCGATTCTAGCCTGATATGACGCGAGCGGGGTTAACTATATTCTGGGAAAGAACGATGCGGCTGAATGTTATCAGGATATCCTGATCAGTAATTCGGGTCTGGCATGATGCGAACGAGGTTGTTTTATGATATCCTAGAGTTCCAATCCAAGTCCCGGGAGGTTAAGAATGCTACTCATCGCACGATACGCTATTCCCGTCAGCTTGCCTCATATCGAAAACGGAGCCATTCTCGTGCGCAACGGCAAGATTGCTGATATCGGCACAGCTGCCAAGCTCAAGACACGTTATCCAGATGAGGAAACACTCGACTTTGGACTTGCGGCCCTCATGCCTGGTTTTGTCGACGCCCACACCCACCTCGAATATTCAGCGTTGCGTGGGCTTATCAATGACGTTCCCTTTGCTGCGTGGAAATTCCATCTGACGGAGAAAGAAAAACTCTTTACGCAGCAAGACTGGGAAGACTCTGCTTTGCTTGGCGCCCTTGAGGTGGTGCGCAGTGGTATTACAACCATCGCTGACATCACAAAAACCGGGGCTTCGCGTCTTGCTGCCGAGGCGGTAGGCTTGCAGGGCATCATCTTTAGAGAAGTCGGATCGATGGACCGCAACGAGATAGACGCCGCGTTCGAGGAAGCCTTAGACGACATCGAAGCGTGGCGGGCAGCCTCCGACCCATCGCAACTGACCATCGGCATTGCGCCAAGAGCTCTGTATACCTGCCATCCGCACGTTTTTAAGCGGGTTGGCGAATATGCCATCCACGCCAAAGACATACCTGTCGCATTGCATTTGGCGGGCAGCCAGGAGGAATACGAATTCATTCGCTACGGCTCTTCGCCCTTCTCGGTCCACTCGACTGAGCAGGCGCGTGGATATGGAATCGATATGCCGCCGTGGCTTGCAACCGGCGTAAGTCCGGTGCGTTATGTACTCAACTGGGGTCTGTTTGAGGCTCCCAATGTTATCGCCATCCATTGCGTGCAGGTAAACGAGGCTGATATCGAAAAACTAGTCGAGTATGACATCGGCATCGGGGTCTGCCCACGCTGCAATGCCCAACTCGCCATGGGAGTGGCGCCTTTAAGGGCTTTTATGGAAGCAGGGCTTCGCGTGGGGTTGGGTACCGACTCGCCCGCAGCAACCGACGCTACAGACATGGTTGCCGAGATGCGCCTTGGCCTGCTTCTGCAACGCGCGCTTGGCACGCGCAGCAAGTTCCTTACCGGCACCGACATGGTTCGACTTGCCACGCTCGGGTCTGCCGAGGCGCTGCATATCGACGACAAGGTTGGCTCGCTTGATATCGGCAAGGTTGCAAATATCATCGCGGTGGACCTTTCGAATTCCAGCCAGGTGCCCACGCATGACCCCAACTCAGCCATCGTGCATACAGCCACACACGACAGCATACTCATGACCATGATTAATGGCGATATCGTCTACGATGGCCAGCATCGCCACAATGTCGATATTGAACGTGTCTTTGCCCGTGTTGAGGAGATGCGCTTAAAGCTCCGTTATTAGCAGCTCGCGCAATGACGTAGTTTTGTCACCCCGCCATATCCGGCTTATTCGGCTTTGTATCTCTCGATAAATTCGTTAATGACCTCTGCAAGCCGACGGATGGCTTCGCGTAGTTTTTCCGGCTCCTCAAAACTGAAACAGACCCGCATCGAGGAAGTCCCCAGACCAGAGCCGGCGGGATAACAACCGTCGCCGGGAACA
>WQXX01000135.1 GCA_009781535.1 Coriobacteriia bacterium
AATACAAAGGAAACGCACTGACCAGCGAGGAGTTCGCAGATTTCATCAGTGAAAATAGAATTAGTGATTTTTTGATAGCGGGAGCAGACGCTGTTGCTTGCGTCAAATCAACCTGCTACAACTTATGCAAAGCGGGTTATGCGGTTACTGTCTTGTCAGATTGCATTACCAGCTACGATAAAAGGAAGATTCCTGAAATGCTCGAATACTATAAAAGTCAAGGCAGTAGGATCATTGCCTCAAATGACCTGCTCAGTTGAGCGCTTTTTTGAACAACCCTCATTCCAAGGGGGGTCGAAATCGATCCCCTTCTACGAGAAGCCGAGGAAAAAATGCGACGACATTCGAAAAACGAGTATTGCAATATTCGTAAAACGAATATTGCAACATTCACATTACAAAGTTAGAATAGCTGCATCGAGTTTTCCAGGAATGTCAGGAGTATACACATGGAACGTACAACTCTTACAAGACCAGGGTATCGGCACCGTTTGATCGACGAACTCATCCCTCAATACCTCGCAGCTTTCGGGGCAATATTAATCGAAGGACCGAAGTATTGTGGAAAGACCTGGACATGTCTCCATCATTCTCAGAGTGTCTATTATGTGAGCGATCCGGACAACAACTATGCGAACCGCGCCCGCGCCCGCCTGGATCCTTCCGGGATTCTCATAGGCGAAAAACCGCGGCTTATCGACGAATGGCAAGAAGCACCGGGCATCTGGGACGCGATCCGTTTTTCGGTTGACCAGGGAAGGGATAAAGGAGGCTTCCTTATCACTGGATCCAGCACAGCCTGTGGAACAGATACGACACACAGCGGCACTGGACGGATAGCAAGGCTCAGTATGCGCCCGATGTCGCTTTTCGAATCCGGGGATTCCACCGGCACTGTCTCGCTTGCCGACCTTATCAACCAAAAGGGAATCACACTGCAGCCATCCCGTCTTAACCTCGGTAGTCTGGCTCGATTGCTTGTGCGTGGGGGGTGGCCGGAAAGCATTGACCTGTCAGAGGCAGCAGCAGCCCTCATACCTAAGCAATACCTCCTCTCTCTAGCACAAAAGGACATCTCCAGGCTTGACGGCATCAAACGGGATTCGGCAAAGGCAACCGCGTTGCTGTCCTCGATTGCCAGGAACACCGCCCAGATCGTCAGTAACACCACCATCGAAAAAGACATCGCATTAAACTCAGACGGCGAGCGCCTCTCACCCCAGACCATCGCAGATTATCTTGCAAAACTCAAAGAGCTTTTTGTGATCGAGGAGATACCAGGGTGGGCACCGGCTTTGCGTTCCCCGATGCGGCTTCGATTAACACCAAAACGCTATTTCGTCGATCCTTCTTTGGCGGTTGCAGGGCTAAAAGCGGATACAACAACCCTTCTTCAAGACATGAAGACCTTTGGCTTTTTATTCGAAAACCTTGTAATCCGTGATCTCCTCATCTACACCTCGCGTGTCGGAGCCAGCTGTTCTACTATCTCGATGACTCCCAGTTGGAAACCGACGTCATCCTCAGCTTGGGAGGAGAACGTTGGGGGGCAATCGAGATAAAACTGGGAAGCGATCAGGAAGACGAAGCTGCAAAGAAGCTGCTGCGATTACAAAAAAAGCTGGTCGACCGAGGAACACATACGCCTTTGTTCCTCGCAGTCATCACTGGCATCGGGAGCACTGCCCACAAACGTGGTGACGGAGTCTATGTTGTTCCGGTTGACTGTATGAAACCATGACGATTGTCCTTGATGTGAAATAAAACTCTGACCGAGTATACCTTGTCTTGTTGCCTTTGTGTTGTTGACGGATGGATCATGCCGATTTTTCCGTACAGTTGACTTGCAACTGTCAAGGTAAAATCCCAGGCAACAGGGATGAATATTGACTAACCATGTTTTCACCAAATACAAGGGAAACGCACTGACCAGCGCGGAGTTCGCAGATTTCATCAGCAAAAATGAAATAGGTGATTTCTTCATAGCAGGAGCAGACGCTGTTGCTTGCGTCAAATCAACCTGCTGCAACCTGTGCAAAGCGGGTTATGCGGTTACTGTCTTGTCAGATTGCATTACCAGCTATGATAAAAGGAAGATTCCTGAAATGCTCGAATACTATAAAAGTCAAGGCAGTAGGATCATTGCCTCAAACGACCGAAAGTTCGGAATTTATTCCGAACTTTCGGCTATTTCATGAAAAGTTAGGAATCTATTCCTAACTTTTGGCATCGCACAAAGATAACTGCTATATATCACCGGTTCAATGCGTACTTCATGACCGGGGAATTAGCCACGCAACTCTCCGGAAGGTATATCGAGCTTCGTATGCTCCCTCTGTCTTTCAACATTCTTTGCGAAACAACACGGGCAGTTGACACAGGATTCTGGATAATAGTATCATATGTTAATCTAACATAGGTCATATTAACGTAAGTCTTTATGATCTATATTCTCACACTGATCGCGCTATTCAGAAAGAGAGGTCTACATGGAGTATCCGGTCATGACAATCGAAGAACTCAGTAAGGGATTATGGGAGGAACAGCAAAAACGTGCCATTGAGGATCTGATGTCGGATTACTGGTGGTACATGGATTCCCGACAGTGGGACAAATGGGCAGAGGTCTTCACCGAAGACCTTGAGGTCTGGTTTGACGACATGCTCACCATCGAAGGTCGCGACGAGTTCGTGGAGCTTAATTCCACGGTATGGCTGAGCAAGCTGTATTCGGCGCATCAGGGTCATCAGATAAAGATCGTGCTCACAAGCCCTACCACAGCGCACGCCCGCATCATGCTCAACGATACGCTCACCAATACAGAGACGATGGGCATTCTGAGCGGTTTTGGCTATTACTTCGACGATTACCGCCTCTGCGACGACGGAAAATGGCGTATCTGCGTGATACGTCTCGGTTACCTCGTCAAAGGCAAGTTCAACATCGGTAGCGAAGACGAGACAGAGCTTCATGAGGAAGTGGAGATGGATGATTTGCCTTTGCTTTAAAAGCAAAGGCACAAACGGCAACATGACTCTTGCTAGCGAGAGTCTGTAAACAAGGAACACTATCTGGAAGGAGTACAAAATGGGAAAGGCAATCGGACGTAGCACGAAGATGAAGGTCATTTGCGAGAACCCCGAGGCTGCGGCAATAGTTGACAAGTACTGCCCGGGACTTACCACCTCACCTCAGATCAGCCAAGCGTATGCCCTGCCTCTGAAGTTGACGCTTTCATTTAAGGAATGCGGTGTTTCAAAGGAAGACCAGAAGGCTTGTGTCGCTGAGCTTGAGGCAGCAGGACTCGAGGAGTAAACATGGGCACACTGGAAGGCAAGGTGGCAATCGTCACAGGCACAACCTCGGGCATGGGACGCGAGATCGCACTCAGGTTTGCCAAAGAAGGCGCAACGGTTATAGGCTTTGCTCGCCGTGAGGATCGACATGCCCAGCTCAAGGAAGAAATCGAAACAACAGGCGGCGTCTACATCCCCTTCATCGGTGATATCTGTATCATTCAAGACATCAAGACAGCGGTTGCAAAGACACTCGAGGATTACGGCAAGATCGATATCCTTGTTAACGGCATTGGTCTTAACGATGATATGTACGCGCTCGGCAATCTTGTCGATGACGAATGGTTCGACAAGGTGATGAACGTCAATCTGATGGGTCCCATGAGGTTCATGCGTGAGGTATTGCCAGGCATGGTTGATGAGATGGAAGGTGTGATCATCAACATTTCCTCGGTCGGTGGGCTTTTTGGATGTCGGGCGGGCGCCGCTTACACTGCGGCGAAGCACGGTTTGATCGGAGCTACAAAGAACACTGCCTATATGTATGCCAACGACGACATCAGATGCAACGTGATATGTCCGGGCGCGTATGCAACGGAGTGTGTA
>WQXX01000136.1 GCA_009781535.1 Coriobacteriia bacterium
ATCACCAAGGGGTTTCAAATCCTGCGCGATATGCTTGCGCCGTACATTGGGCGCGAACTATCTCTTGAGTACGGGAGCAACATATGGTGGCGCGAAGGCGTGATGAAAATCCTCCGAGATGAACAGAAGCGCGATCTGCCGCAGAGCGGCGACTTCGCAGAGCTTACAGACTCCCTTGATGTTGCCAGATGCCTGTTGCTTTTCGACTTGCACTGGCAATACGTTTTCAAGAAGAAACTCTCCATCGATCACAGAACATGGGCAAAGGAGCTTATAGGGTTCAGGAATAAGAAAGCGCATATCGGGGGCAAGGATTTTACAGACAGCGACATGTGGCGCGCGCTTGATACGATGTCGCGCCTTGCAGAGCAGATCGACCCTGAGAGCGCAGAAGAGATTCGTGATCTGATACGCACATCCCGCTACGGCACTTCTGAAGGCACAGTCGGTGCAACTCATGTTGACACTACGCAAACTCCGCAGACGGTGAAAAAGGCCGGGATACTGGGTACCACTCCAATCAGCGGGCTTCCTAGTTGGCGCGACGTTATTGAGCCGCATCCGGACGTGGCGCAGGGCAGGTACAGAAACGCGGAATTCGCAGCAGACCTTGCCCAAGTAGCAAGGGGCGAAGGTGCATATGAGTACCGCGACCCTGTTGAGTTCTTTGCCCGAACATTTGTCACCGAAGGTATGACGGGATTGCTTGAGCAATCTCTCCGGCGCGTGTGTGGCAAGGATGGCGAGCCTGTCATACAACTAAAGACGGCATTCGGCGGTGGCAAGACCCACAGTATGCTTGCACTCTACCACATGTTGCGAGGCAGGGTTTCGCTCGATAGAATTCCAAATGTGAAACCCGTACTCGAACGGGCGGGTTTGTCAGCGCTGCCGAAAGCAAATGTGGCTGTCCTCGTCGGAACTGCCCTTGACCCCTCTAAAAGCAAGCGCCCAAACAACCTCCCTGGCATTACCATAAACACAATTTGGGGCGATATGGCGGCGCAGCTCGCAGAGTCCACAGGTAATCTGAAGCTGTATGATATCATTAAGGATTCTGACAGGAAAGGCGTCTCACCCGGTTCAGAGACATTGAAGAACCTTTTTGACGCAGCCGCGCCATGCCTGATATTGATGGACGAGCTTGTAGCGTACGCAAAAAAAATATATGGAGCGAAGGATTTGCCCGGAGGCACATACGATAATTTTATCGCGTTTATCCAAGAAATCACAGAAGCAGCGAGGGCAAGCAAGAACAGTCTTGTAGTCGCGTCGATACCAGAGTCTGAAATCGAGATAGGCGGCGACGCAGGCAAAACAGCCCTTGAGACGATAGAACATACATTTGGGCGCATGGAGGCGATCTGGAAACCCGTCGCGGCAAACGAGGGGTTTGAAGTCGTGCGCCGCCGCTTGTTTCTGGATTGCAAAAACCCTGATGGGAGAGATACAGTCTGCGCGAAGTTCAGTCAAATGTACAACGAAAATCAAAGCGACTTCCCGCTCGAAGCCAGGGAAGTGGAATACAAGGAACGTATTGTCTCCTGTTACCCTATCCACCCCGAAGTGTTCGACCGCCTTTACGAGGACTGGGCGACTTTGGAGCGATTCCAGAGGACGAGAGGGGTGCTGCGCCTTATGGCTGCCGTCATTCATGAACTCTGGATGGGAAACGATGCAAGCCTTATGATAATGCCCGGTTCTATACCGCTTGATGTGCCGAATGTTCGCGACGAGCTGACAAGACATCTATCCGAGGGGTGGAACGCGCTGGTTGACCGCGAGGTGGACGGAAGGAACTCCATACCATTCCAAAAAGATCAGTCAAACCCGCGTTATGGCGGAAAACTGGCGTCCCGCCGCGTGGCTAGGACCGTCATGCTCGGAAGTGCGCCCACAAGCCGCGACCAGACAGTGCGAGGTGTTGAGTCATCGCGCATACGTCTTGGCGTAGTGCAACCAGGTGAGAATATTGCTAACTTCAACGATGCATTGAGCACGCTTACGTCATCGCTTGCGTACCTGTACACGAACCCATCCGGTGACCGCTTCTGGTATGACACCCGCCCTACACTCCGCAAAACGGTTGAAGATCGGGCTACCCAAGTGTCGGCGTCCGATGTGGAGTATGAGATTGAGACAAGGCTGCGCAGTTTGCGAAAAGCCGAACCATTCGCAGGAGTCCATATATGCCCTGCGTCCTCGCTTGATGTGCCGGACGACCAAACCGCCCGCCTTGTCATTTTATGCCCAACGGACGACTACAGAGCTGCGAACCAAGACAATAACGCTATGAAAGTCGCTGTCGAGACGCTTACTAATAGGGGATCATCGCCGCGCATGTATCGAAATATGCTTGCGTTCATCGCCCCCGACCAAGATTTGATGACATCATTAAAACAAGCCACAAGGCTTTACATCGCATGGAAGTCCATCAAGGATGACAGCGAGGACCTAAACCTTGACGCAGCGCAGAACAGGGAGACTGACAACAACTTGCAGCGGGCTAACCAAACCGTGGATGCGCGTATAAAGGAAGCCTACTGCTGGCTGCTTATTCCGTACATCGACAGAATTACAGACATGAAGACCATCGTGTGGGACACGATCCGCATCAGCGGCGGTAATGACGGGATTATTGAGAAAGCGGCAAAAAAGATGCTCCAGAATGAGGCAATCATTACGCGATGGGCCCCAGCTCTGTTACGAATGGAGTTGGATAACGTTCTCTGGCGTGAATCAGATAATATACAGATAAAGAAACTCTGGGAGTATCTTTGTACTTATGGCTATCTACCACGACTATGTAATGAAAATGTTCTTAATGAGGCAATCCAGGGGGGTGTGAACTCGTCGGAGTATTTTGCGTTTGCATCCGGTCTCGACGGCTCGCGCTATATCGATTTGAAGTTCAACCAGTATATCGGCATGGTCGAGAGGTCCGGGTATCTGGTGAAAGTCGATGTTGCGCAGAAGCAGTCTGCTGAGGAAGAAGCAAAGCGGCAAGCCGAGGCGGCTGCACAAGCGGGTTCTAGCACTTCCACTGGGGAGGAAGCAGGTGGCGGGGCTGTTATAACGTACCCCATGCCGGGATCAGATGGAACTAGCGAAGTCAGTGAACCCCCGATTGAGATACCTGATGTCGTTAAGAATACCCATTTCTACATGTCAGTCGGGCTTGATACCACCCGCATCGGACGCGACGTCCAGCGTCTTGTCGAGGAGGTCATCAGTCATCTTACATCGGCAGACGGGACGCAGGTGGAAGTTTCGCTTGAAGTGAGCGCTAAGTCGCCTGATGGACTGTCACAACAGGTGGTTAGAACAGTGACTGAGAACTGTAGGACGCTACGAGTGCAGAACTTTGGGTTTGATGGGTAGCTCTATAATTAATGGCAATCATGCCATGAACTACAAGTGAAAGGAGGCATTCGGGCGTGAAAATAATTGATTCCGCAACAGTCATTCGATACCTATCCGTCATGAATGACGGTGAAATCGATTATTTCTTAGGCTCCGGTGCCTCAGCGCAAGCTGGAATTCCAACTGGCGGAACGATGGTATGGGAGTTCAACTTGCACGATGCTCTCAAGCTCTATGCTACCGATAAATCTGTAAAGATTCAGTTTATTGAAGAGCGCTCGATTGACTATTATGATCAATGTAAGGTTATGTGGGGGTTTTCGACGAGCCTGTACGCAAAGGCGGCAGGTGTGCTTTGGCAACCAGTTACGATGAATAATGATACCGCCTATGTTGGATTAAAGCAAATCAGGGAAAACCACACCACCCTCGGCACTGCTAAAGCGAACGCCGATGTCATGCTGAACAGACCGCAGCAGAGACAGAGCCGCCGTGATCGTGACGCACGATGATGTTTTGCCTTTGTTGC
>WQXX01000137.1 GCA_009781535.1 Coriobacteriia bacterium
AAGCCCGATGAGCAGCGTTGACGACATCATCCAACTACACGTCGAGCAGATGGACAAGGCGGTTGCCAATCTGCAATACGAGTTCAAGACGATACGGACCGGTCGTGCGTCCGGCGCCATGCTCGAGCGCGTGATGGTCGATTATTACGGCGCTCCGACGCCGATCACCCAGCTTGCGGGCATCAAGACGCCAGAGGCGCATATGCTTCTCGTCGAGCCGTGGGACAAGTCGATATTGCGGGCCATGGAAAAGGCAATCATGGCCAGTGATCTGGGAATCACGCCTTCAAACGATGGGTTGGTCATCCGGCTTCCGTTCCCACCGCCCACCGAGGAACGCCGTAAGGAGCTGGTCAAACAATGCCGTCACCTGGCTGAGGACGCAAAGGTCGCGGTGCGTAACATACGTCGTGATGCGAATACAAAGCTTACCCGGCTCATCAAAGACGAGGATCTTTCCAAAGACGACGAGCATCGTGCCGAAGAACGTATCCAGAAGCTGACTGACGCCCATATCGTCCAGGTTGACGAGGTGCTAAGGGTGAAAGAAGCCGAGGTCATGGACATCTAGAGGGGCACTGCTTGAAGCCTAAGCCACTGCGAATCTCGGACTGCGGTCAATTGACCGCAGTCCGGTGCTTAGTAGGGGACTATCAGGTTGCGGGCGTGTGTCAGATAGAAAACAAACGCCCGAGCAATCGCAACCTCCGTGAATTATCTGATAAGCTGGTTATAAGATAGTGGGCATGAATTAATCGGCACTTCCCTATGGAGATACTGCGAAAGCCTCAAGCCCTGTTGTTTTGGAGATTACGAATGCCGCCTTTGACACTTGAGCGATTAAACGAGCTGTTTGCCCCTGCGCCATCTGATATCGACTTGGCGGCATTTGATACCTCACGCGTCCCGAAACATATCGCCGTCATCATGGATGGCAACGGGCGATGGGCACAAGAGCGCGGTCTGATGCGTGCAGCTGGCCACAAGGCGGGGATTGAGGGAGTACGCGAACTGATTCGCACCAGCAACGACATCGGGGTGCGTTTTCTGACCATATATTCGTTTTCGACCGAGAACTGGAGCCGTCCGTACCAGGAAATCGAGCTGCTCATGAACCTGTTTGCCAAGACGATGGCAGCCGAGATTGAGGCCTTACACAAAGAACAGGTGCGCGTGGTGACGATCGGGGATACCAGCAAGTTGCCAGAAGAGACGCGCAAGACCTTCGAGCGTGCTATCGCGCGCACCGAGGGCAACACAGGCATGACGCTTGTTGTGGCGTTAAACTATGGAGCACGTGCAGAGATACTCAAGGCGGTGCGCGCGATAGCACGCGATGCTGCCTCCGGGGTGTTGGATATCGCAGCAATCGATGCATTTGACGAGATCGCTTTTACCAACTACCTGGACACGGCGGGCATTCCTGATCCTGAACTGCTGATACGCACCAGCGGCGAGTATCGCCTCTCCAACTTCCTTTTGTACCAGATCGCTTATAGCGAGCTTTATATAACCGATACCCTGTGGCCGGATTTCGATCGCTATGAGTTGCTCAGGGCTGTCATGGACTATCAGGGGCGCAACCGCCGCTTCGGCGGGATCTAGATAACATTTAGACAGCAGCTCATCAAGACAGCATCAAAACAGGGTACAATACGGGTATGTTAAAACGTGTCCTTTCTGCAATCGGTTTTGCAGGCACCACAGCTGCCTGTATCATTGCGACTGAGATTTCCGCGGTCATCGTTATCGCGCTGCTCAGTGGCTTGTGCGCGTACGAGTTCTATGCGATGCTGCGCTCTGACGCCAAGCTGCCGAATGAAATCGTGGGCACAATAGCCGCCGCGTTGTATCCGGTTGCGTTTTTCTTCTTAAAGATCAACGGTATGCTACTGCTCACGACGGTGTTTGCGCTCGTTGTGCTCATCTGGTATGTGTTCTATGTCCCTGCCCGCATCACCGATGTTGCCATAACACTGTTCGGCGCTTTGTATACCGGATTTATGCTCACGTCCTTTGTGGTGCTGAGAGGTACGGCGCCAGGTATCTGGGGAGGGCTGCTGGCATTTGTCGTCGTCGGAAGCGTGTGGCTCAATGATGCCCTTGCGTTTGCCATTGGCTCGAAATTCGGCAAACACAAGATGGCTCCGCGCATCTCGCCAAAAAAGTCATGGGAAGGTTTTGCAGCTGGCATGGTCGGCTCGGTGCTTTGCTGGTGTTTGGTGCCGCTGATACCTGGTGTGGAGCTCTCATGGATTTGGGCGATCATCATCGGTATCATCTGCGGCTGGGTCGGTATCCTCGGCGACTTGTTGGAATCGCGCATCAAGCGTGCGACAGGCCATAAGGACTCAGGCACGCTCTTACCCGGGCACGGTGGTTTTCTTGACCGTTGCGATTCGATGCTGTTGGTGGGCCCGACTGCCTTCCTTCTGCTCCACATCGCCGGTTTGATACCGCTGTAGTAGAAGCGAGAATCATCCGTGCCTATCCAAATAAAAACACTCCCAGCGTCCTGTATCACGGCTTGTGTGCAAACGCGACTGTGGGTGCCAACGCTGCTTCAGTCATTGTGTGTGGCAGTAATTCAGACAGGGCGCTGTCTATGAACATCGCGATCCTCGGCTCAACCGGCTCAATCGGCAAGCAGGCGCTTGACGTTGTCGCGCGCTTCCCTGAGCAGTTGCGTGTGGTTGCATTAGCCGCCAATACCAGCGTTGAGGCTCTCGCAAGTCAGGCGCGCGACTTTAACGTCAAGCGCCTGGCGGTAGGGGACAGCTCTGCTCACGAGGCGCTTATCGCTTGCGACCTACCAGCAGGCGCTCATGCCAGTTATGGACTGGGGGCTTTGGAGGAACTTGCCGCTCTGGATGAGGTAGACGTGGTCTTAAATGCGCTTGTGGGTGCGAAAGGGCTGCGGATCAGTCATACTGCATTAACACACAACAAACGTCTTGCGCTTGCCAACAAGGAATCCCTGGTGGTTGGCGGGGATCTGCTCATGCCGCTTGCTCGCTGCGCCTCGCGACCTGACGCTCTCATACCAGTGGATTCAGAACATTCTGCGTTGTTCCAGTGCCTGCTTGGGGAGAATACCAGCGAGGTCGCCAGGTTATGGATCACGGCAAGCGGCGGCCCGTTTTATGGGCGCAGCCGCTCTGAGTTGGAGACAATCACCCGCGAGCAGGCGCTCGCGCATCCGACATGGCGCATGGGGCCAAAGATCACCATCGACTCGGCGACGCTCATGAACAAGGGTCTTGAAGTGATTGAAGCCCACCATCTGTTCGCCATGCCGTATGAGCAGATCAGCGTGGTCGTCCATCCCCAGAGCCGCATCCATTCGATGATCGCTTATCGTGATGGAAGCATCAAAGCCCACCTCGGGGTGACCGACATGCGTATACCCATCCAGTATGCGTTCTCATATCCTGCCCGTTGGCAGGCTCCTGTCAGCGAGTTGTCTCTCACAGAAATGCGGGATCTGACGTTTGGCGCACCCGACCTTGAGACCTTTGGTTGTCTGGCGCTTGCGTTGGAGGCTGGGCGCACGGGTGGGACGGCTCCGGCAGCACTTAATGCTGCCAACGAAGTCGCGGTTGCCACATTCCTAAACGGACGTTGCGGTTTTCTGGATATCCAACGATGTGTCGAGGCGGTATTGTCCCGTTGTGATGCGGCGTCTGTTCAATCCATCGAGCATCTTGAAGAAGTTGACGGATGGGCTCGCAGCGAGTCACGTGCTGCCATAGAGAAGATAAAAACTGAGAGGTAAAAGTGCCAAACGTAATAGCAATTATATTCTGGGGCCTCGTCATGATCGGCATTATCGTGTTTGTCCACGAGGGCGGGCACTTTATTGCAGCGCGTC
>WQXX01000138.1 GCA_009781535.1 Coriobacteriia bacterium
AGACAGCTCCAAGGTCTTTTGTTCGACAAGCTCTTCAAGATGATGACGATGGCGGAAGAGCTCGAGCTGTAGGCGGACGCGCGTGATAAGGGCGCGTGGTTTGAATGGTTTGAGAAGATAGTCAACCGCTCCCATTTCAAGTGCTGTGATCTCATCTTCGCTGTTGACCGAGCCGGTAAGGAAAATGACGGGAATAGCCTTGAGGCTCTTGTCCCCCTGTAAGTGACTCAAGACATCGAGGCCTGTCATTTCTGGCATGTTGTGATCGAGCAGGATCAAATCTGCGGAATTCTTCTTTAGAAACTCCAAAGCAGCTGGGCCAGACGTAAAGGGACGGACAGTGTACTCATCCCGTAAGGCGGCTAGCACGAGATTCAGAATGATCGGGTCATCATCAACGGTCAATATAACAGGCTTTACGGTTTCGGTGGACCCCACAAATCCACTCCTCTCTACTCACCCAGCATTTTCTGTCAGGTAACTTAGAGTTGATATTCTACACCTTTTCTCAATTCTACACGCGCGCAACATGGTTAACTGGAGTATTTCCAACTTGATTGGACATACGTATGTTAAGCAACCGATTGATGCTTAGCAACCGATTGATTGCCAGCGGCAGCGCAAACCGTGCCAGAGCTAATCGAAGTGTCACACATATGTTCAGCAACCTTGTGAGACATAGTTGCCAAATAATATGACAATATGAGAGAATGGTACACCTGCCGTTTTTCCGGCAGATAACGAAACATACCACATGACGCACCAGCAACGCAGTTCAAACGTAGAACATGAACGTAGCACAGAAAGAAGCACCCATGGAATTCCTCAAGGTATCTTCCAAATCTTCGCCGTCCTCTGTAGCCGGAGCTATAGCCGGCATGATCAAAGACGGCGTTTCTGTTGACATCCAAAGCGTTGGCGCCGGAGCCGTCAATCAAGCGGTAAAAGCCATCGCCATCTCACGGGGCTTTCTTGCACCTGTCGGCATTGAGATCGTCTGTTGTCCGTCGTTTGCCGACATCGACATTAAGGGACAAAAGCGCACCGCGATCCGCTTTAAGGTTGAGCCTCGTTATGTACGAGGTGTTGGCGCATCTGCTCTTGGAGGAGCCGCCCTGAGTGGGGGAGCCACCTTGAGCGGAGGAGCCATGTCGGGTGGACGCGCCGCTTTGAATGGAGGAGCTGCCCTGAGTGGGGGAGTCGCCCTGAGCGGGGGAGTCGCCCTGAGTGGGGGAGCTGCCCTAAGTTTTGCCGCGCAAGCCGAATCTGCGTTTGATGACGAAGAATGGGATGATTTCGCCTCAGATGATGATATCGATGCAGAGTAGTAAAACCGAGCCGTAGAGCAAAGAAGAAATAAGACCGAGCCGGAGAGGCAAGTAATAATAAGACCGAGCCGTAGAGCAAAGTAGAAATCATTATGATTCCTGAGCAATCAATAGGACCCTTTGCGGGGTTGACATACCAACTGTGCACATTCGGCTGCCAGATGAATAAGCATGATTCCGAACGCATAGCCGGCATGCTTGAAGCGGGAGGCGCGCTTGCCGTCTCTGAGGCAGCCGATGCAGACATCATCGTGTACATGACCTGCTGCGTGCGAGAAGCTGCCGATGTTCGTGCCTTTGGACAGGTCGCATCCATCAAGAGTCTGCCTGCATCCGACGGTTCGCCTCGCCGACGCATTATTGCGCTGGGCGGATGCATCGGGCAACGCGATGGCGAGAAGCTCCTTGAGACCCTTCCCCATATCGACGTGGTCTTTGGCACTCATAACATCGCCCATGCGCCTGACCTGATTGCTGCTGCACTGTGTGCTGCGAATCCAACAACTGAAAAAGCGAGTGATACCGCTCATAAGATCGAAGTTCTTAGCGATGAGCAAGCGCGCGCAGGGCTTGGCGGTGCAGCTGTTACTGCGCTACCATCAAGCCGCGAGCATGCCTGGCATGCCTGGCTTCCCATCATGACTGGCTGCGACAATTTCTGCTCGTATTGCGTGGTGCCCTATGTGCGCGGTCGTGAGAAAAGCCGTGAACGTGACGATATACTGCGAGAACTTGAAGGCCTGCTGCAAGACGGGGTACGCGAGGTGACCCTGCTGGGGCAGAATGTCAATTCCTATGGGCGCGATTTGTTCGGAAAACCTCGCTTTGCGGGGATCCTGCGCGACGTCGCTGGTGCAGGTATAGAACGTATCCGTTTTGCGACCAGCCATCCAAAAGACCTCAGCGACGAGACCATCGAAGCCTTTGCCACCCTTCCGGCTGTTATGCCCACTTTGCACCTGCCGGTGCAAAGCGGTTCGAATACCATCCTGCAGGCGATGAACCGGCGCTATACCGCCGAGCACTATCTGGGGCTCATCGCCAAGGTGCGCCATGCGTGCGAAAAAAGCGGAAAGGGTGCGATTGCGCTTTCCACCGACATCATCGTCGGCTTTCCGGGTGAGACAGCCGCTGATTTCGAGGATACCCTGAGACTTGTGCGCGAGGTGGGTTACGCTCAGGCCTTCACCTTCATTTATTCGCGCCGCGCAGGCACACCAGCGGCTGACTTGGTTGATGAAACGCCCCGCGAGGTGATCCAGGAACGTTTTGACCGGCTGGTGGAAGCGGTGCAGCAAAGTGCTTGGGAGTGCAACCAATCTGAGCTGGGGGCAACCATCGAGGTGCTGTTTGAGGGTAGCTCGAAGCGTGACGCGATGGTGTTGTCCGGCAAATCGCCGAAAAACCAGACAGTCCATGTCGCGCTGCCTGACGGCGCGTCTGTTGACGGGTTCGTGGGGCGTATCCTTCCCGTGCGGGTACTCGAGGCGCGCACCTGGTATCTCCGGGGAGAATTTGCGTGAAGCAGTTGCATCGTCACCATGAGTGCGCTGGACAACAACCTTCACTATCCTACAGCTCGCCTGATAGGCCCCGGGTCGAGCCCGGGGTGACAAAAATACATCACCATGAGTGCGCTGGACAACAACCTTCACTACCCTATAGCTCGCCTGATAGGCCCCGGATCGAGCCCGGGGTGACAAACCTTGGCACAGGCGTCATTGCTGTTGTTGGAGCGACCGGCACGGGAAAGTCGGCATTGGCGGACGCCTTGGCTCGGACACTGGGCGGCGAAGTGATCAGCGTCGACTCGATGCAGGTCTATCGTGGGATGGACATTGGTACTGCCAAGATCCCGCTTGCAGAGCGTTCGGTACCATATCATTGCATAGACCTGGTCGAACCAGACGTCGCCTTCACCGCGGCTTTGTATCAGCGTGCTGCCCGTTGTGCGATCGAGGAGATTCTGGCGCGCGGCGCGGTGCCTGTCGTATGCGGAGGCACCGGGCTGTACGTCCGCGCCGCGCTTGACGACTTTTCATTTGACGAGAACCGTGAGGCACCTTCCGCGTTCGATGAGGATACTGGCGCTTGCCTAACATTCGACGAGAACCGTGAGTCTTTTTCATCCACCATTCACCAAACAGCCCTGCACAAGGCTTCCCGTCTCCAACTTACCGAACAGGCACAGGCAATGGGCGCAGAAGAATTCCATGCCCTGCTGGCACAACGCGACCCGAGCAGCGCCGCACTCATCCATCCCAACAATGTGCGCCGCGTCGTGCGTGCCTTCGAACTGCTGGAGGAGGGAACGACCTACGCGACGCAACATGCGGGCTTTTCGGCGTTCAACGCCTTTTACACCACGCGTTACATTGGCATCGAGGTCAAGCCAGCGGTGCTGTATGAAGCGCTGAACCGGCGCGTCGACGG
>WQXX01000139.1 GCA_009781535.1 Coriobacteriia bacterium
CAGGGCTCAAAAGCTCCTGTTTCGACGTGTAGCACCGATGGTAATGTATATCGCCCTTGGCGTACCAAGGGCTGCTTGTTTGGTTTGGGGATTATATCCATTCACCTCACCTTGTATTACGCTTCCATAATCGGTCAGGGATATAATAAACCTTACGCGTTGCTGTCTTGGTGCAAGCGTGGAACCAATGATGGTCAAACGAAGCAGGAAGGGATTTATGGCGCCCGTTCTAACAGAAGATGTCCAAGGCACGATCAATCGCGTTATTGCACAGTACGGGCTCGGTTCAGTTCTTAGTGTTGCCCAAGAGGGTAGCGGAGTCATCCATAAGACGTACCGAGTCGATACGGCACAGGGGAGTTTTATCTGCCAGCAACTGAATACAAGCATCTTCGGCTCCGGTCTGTACGCACTAGAATTCAACTATGAACGTTACGTGTCTGCCTTCTCGGCTACACCAGAGCTTAAGGGAGAATGGATAGTCCCAGCTTGGCAGAAAGCGACAAGCGGCGGGTATTTTTTTTCAGACACAGATGGCAGCTCATGGAGGGTCTACGGGTACATCGAGGGCAAGACCCTGCCTGCTGTTGGCGAGAAAAGCCATCTGGAGCAATACGCCATAGGTCTGTCGAAAATCCATTTCGTGCTGAAGCATTTCGAGGGGCAACCACAGCCCGCGATACCTCAATTCCACGACCTACCGTTTTATTATGACGAGTATATGAAGGCGCTGGGCACACAGGTGCCGAGAAAAGAGAACTGCCATTGCGTAAAGACCATCTCAGACGGTATCAGCCTGGCGCTTTCTGTCCGTACCGATATAAACCCCTGCACTATCCACGGCGACCCGAAGACAGGCAACGTTATCCTCAACGACAAGGGCAAAGCCATAGCTTTTATCGACCTCGACACCTTTATGTATGCTTCTAAGCTTCTTGATATAGCAGACAGCGTCCGCTCAATTGCCAATACGGCAGGCGAGGCTCCGGAAGATGACAGCCGTGTCGCATTCGACAAAGACTCCTGCGAGGTCTTTCTTCATTCATACTACACTGCGCCCACGTATGGACTATCAAAAAGGGAGGAAAGTGAGCTTGCGTCTGTGCTGCTCATGATTCCCTTCGAGCTAGGCTTGCGCTTCTATACCGATTATCTACGTGGCGACACCTACTTTGCAGTTGATTATCAGGAGCAGAACCTGCATCGAGCCATGTGCCAATTCAGGCTTTTCGAGGACATGAGGCGCAAAGGGCTCCAGGGCATTGTCAACAAGGCATTCCGGAGATAACAATGGTGTGCTGTGGTAGCATATAGGGTATTCTGTCAGGACGATCAAGGAAGTTGAGAGAACAGCTATGGCAGCGAAACACGAGAGTACAGGCAAAGGGAAGAAGGCGCTGAAGCTCGTAAAACTCATTGTCATCATCATCGGCGTGCTTTTGCTGATCGATGCGTTGATCAACGCTGTGGTGGCAAACTTTCAGGCTGGTTTGATCGTTTTGCTGGGCGTTTCGATAGCGTTGATCATATACGGCGTCATCTGGTATAAGAAACGAATCCCCAAGTTGATTCATGCCGCGGTCATTGTCGCTTCTCTTGTCGTGGTCTCCTTCTCTGGTTTTCTAGCCATCTACGGAAACAACGACAATGTCACGTACGATGAAGACGTGGTCATTGTGCTCGGAGCGGGTATCCGCGGAGAACAGGTCACCAAGACTTTAGCTCACCGGTTGGACAAAGCCATCGAGTACTACGCTCGCAACCCCAAAGCGATCATCGTTGTTTCTGGCGGGCAGGGCTTGCAGGAGAGCATCAGCGAAGCTCTGGCTATGGAGCGCTATCTGATTGCACGAGGAATCCCGGCGGATAAGATCATCAAGGAAGATCAGTCCACATCCACTCAAGAGAATTTCCTGTTCTCGGACGCCATATTAATGAAAAAATTCCCCAAAGGGTATTCTGCCGTGTTGATAACCAACGACTTCCATGTGTATCGCGCAGAAAAGACTGCCGAATACGCAGGCGTTTCTGCACGTCATATGGGAGCAACCGTTGACTGGTACACCATTCCTGTTAACTACCTGCGCGAGATGGCAGCAGTTGTGAAGTTGTGGGTTTTGCCACCTGAAGCCACTGCCAATTAAGCGTTGTATAATGCTGCACTAGTGCTGCACTAGTTATGCTGCTTCGAGTAACCTGGCACATCGGATTCTGGCATCGGGCAACTTGGCCAGTAAATAGATTGGAGTATTGATATGGCAACACGGTTGAATTGTTTTTCCCCACTCGAATACTTCTCCCCGGAACAGCTGCGGGATATACACGCAGGAGCCCTGGAGATTCTAGAGGATGTGGGCTGTGATCTCCACCATGAAGGAGCTCGTACCCTTTTGAAAAATGCCGGAGCACAGGTCAAGGGCACGCGCGTCTTTCTCTCTCCGGGAATGGTGGAAGGGGCGCTTGTGACCGCGCCTTCGCGTGTTTTGATCTATGACCGCGATGGCAAACCATCGATGGATCTGTCTGGGCGCCACGCGTATTTTGGCACGGGCTCAGACTGCATATACCTCAAAGACAGCTTCACTGGTGAGCGCCGCACCTTTACCGAGCAGGACATGATCGACTCGGCGCGGCTGACAGATGCGTTGCCGAATGTGGACTTCCTCATGTCGGTGGGCATGATCGCCAATGTGAGGCCGGATTTCCAGTGTCAGCAGCAATTCGCGAACATGCTCAAGTATTCCAAGAAGCCTCAGGTCATCATCGCGGTGAGCCGCGCCTGTCTCGACGATATCGTGGAGTTAGCCGCCGCTGTTATACCTGGCGGGCGTGAGGAGCTCAAGCGCAAACCGCGCTTCGTCCTGTATACCGAGCCCTCTTCCCCACTGGTCCACACCTTCGAGGCAATCGACAAACTCATCTATGCCGCCGAAAACCTTGTGCCAACAAACTATGCACCCGGAATGATGTCTGGCGCGACCGGCCCGGTAACGCCGGCAGGCGCAATAACGCTTGCTGCGGCAGAGAACCTCTTCGGGCTCGTCATCCATCAACTTGTCTATCCGGGCGCGCCCTTTATTTTTGGAGCAGGGATGTCCAACATCGACATGAGCAGCCTGCAACCCTCGTATGCATCGCCCGAAGCGATGATGACCCAAGCCGGTCTGTGCGAATTGGGGCGCAACCTCTATGACCTCCCGACCTGGGGTTTTGCCGGCTGTTGTGCGTCCAAACTTGCCGATACCCAAGCCATCAATGAAGCGTCGACCTATATCTTCTTGGCGGGTTTGACGGGCACCAACCTGAATCATGATCTTGGGTATCTGGAGTTCGGGCTGACTTTCTCCTTTGACCTGCTGGTGATGACTGATGAGAGTGTGGGGCAGCTGCGTCGCATCATGGACGGCATTGCCCTGACGCGGGAGTCGATGGCGATTGACGCCATACGTGAGGTAGGCCCCGGAGGAGAATTCCTGTCATGCGACCATACCCTTGACCACTACCGGGAGAATTGGATACCGGGTGTGACCGACCGCAATACCTTTGATTATTGGACCTCGCAGGGTTCGACTTCGATGGAAGAGCGCTGCAAGGCGAAGGTCGATAGAATACTCAGTGCTCCTGCCAAGCCGAACAAGGCAGATGTTATTGATGCTGTTCTGGCTGGGATAGCTGAACGTTTAATCGGCTAGGGAAGCGCAGATTAAAGCCTAAAGCCCTGCGAATCTCGCTCACGTATTCTTATATGCTA
>WQXX01000140.1 GCA_009781535.1 Coriobacteriia bacterium
GCGAATACGTATGTGTCTTGCGTCATCGAGGATACGAGCGGAGCTGTGTTGTTCTACGGTAAGCTGTCGCAAGCTGCCAGCGGCACAGTCACCTTTACCGTGCCGGCTGTAGCCGATCTGCCCGAAGGTAACTATACGATCAAAATCTTTAGCGAAGAAGTGAATGGCGACAACTTCACAGATTTTTGCAGCGCAAGCACGTCAATACCGCTGATAGTAGACAACGCCATGCCCATTCATAACATTATCTATAAGAACTACGACGGTGCAGATCTCGTTATCACCGACCCCACCTACCCCCTTACATATACAGAAGGCACCGGGCTGGTGCTGCCAGTATCCGGCCCCGAAGGATGGATGCCCGGTTATGACTTCTTGGGATTCTTCGATTGCCAACTCGACCCAAACCAAAAGGTTCCAATCCCTGGAACCGAGTACGAAAGACTCGATTTTGATATCGGGACAAAAATCTTGGGAATCAGTGAGAGCGCAACGAGCGACGTCACCTTATATCTTCGTCCGTATTCCGACGTTGTTAGTATGAGCATCAACGACAATGAGTTGTATCTTTTTGCTGCACCTGGCGTGTTCCCCAATGGCACTACAGCTGACATAAGGGCGCTCGAACCAGGCACACAGGAATACCAGGACGCGTTGAAAAATATCGATATAACAAATCTGGGCAATGTAAAGATAGCTGCGTTCGAGGTGTTCGACAGCTTAGAGAATAAGATTCAGCCCATCTCATTCTTCGGGGATGCTGTTATCGGGTTTATGATACCTGAGGGTTTCTCGCTGGACGCGCTTTCTCTCATAATGGTCCTTCCCGGAGCGGATATCACACTTACCAGCAAAATATGGACCGACCCGGAAGATGCAAACCTGCACTACATTGAGGGCACAACTGAACATTTCTCATTATTCGCGCTGCTTGACACAAGCCCGCTCGACAATCCTCAAACCAGCGACATGCACTCGCTGGCCTGGTTGCTTGTACTATCCTCGATGGTTCTCGGCGCCCTCTGTATTATCCTGTCGCGTAGACGTGAGCGTTTGGAAGACCTATAGACCTGGGAAGCTCTTTGGAGTATAACCATTATATTTGGAAGCCGGGACAATATCACCGTTTTTAACCTTGGCATACACATCGGCAAGGGCGTTCAGAGTTTTTTCTGAAAGCTGGTGCTGCCCTGATTCGCTCACATAACCCGTCGAGTCAGTCTTGGCGTCAAGTGTAACATTACCACCTGTAAAGGTATCGTCTTGAATTGCCTGGAGTTGCTTCTGCACATTGGAAGCCATTGCCTTCAGCACACTGGTAAGTACGATGTTCTTATCGCCGTTCGCACCATCCGCATACCTATCTACGTCGGAGGCGATGACAGAGGAGTTGCCATGCTCTTTAACAGCGGTAAACACACCGTCGCTTGACGCACCAGCGGCAGCGAAGATGATATCGACGTTTTGAGCCAGCAGCGCTTTGGCAAGTGTTAAAGCGGCAGCTTCGTTGTTGTAGTCACCCACATAATTGCCGCCGATATTTTTGCCGGTTATATCTGTTCCAGCATAACTTGGCAGCTCAATGACAACAGTGTTTGTTCCCAGATGCCTGTTCGCATAGTTCACACCGCTCATAAAACCATACTGATAATTGATGTCAGAAGGCAAAGGCTTGCCCTGGATCGAGGCAACCCTGCCTGTTTTAGTCTCAATGGCAGCTGCAACGCCCGCAAAGAAGCCGCTTTCCTGCTCTGCAAACTTCATGGCGTAGATGTTTGGAGCGGTTATCTCGTTATTTTCGCCATCATCAGGAAAGAAGTCTACAAGGATGAACTTCTTGTCGGGATTCTGCTGTGCGATGTTGTATATACCAGCGAATTGAGAACCGACTGCAACGATGACGTCATACTTGGCCACAATCTTTTCGACAGCCTGAATCGCATTTGCCGTATCCTGCTCAAGAACGGGAGTTACGCTTGCTCCGCGGTTATCCTTAATAAATGCCTGGATACCGGCGTAGCTATCCTGATTAATCAGATTGTCCTCGATACCAAAGGGGCTGCTGACAATGGCGATTTTCAGCCCTTTTCCTGAACACGAGCTGCAACCGACAAGAGCGAAGACAAGAATCAAAATGAGTCCTACGTGTATGGCTTTCTTCATTATGGATCCTCTCTGACCGATAATGTGCCCGCCCCTCTTTGCATACCGCTCGCAATGCACGGAATGCACGACTTGAGCTAGCGTATGAAACATTGCTTGATTTGTCAACAACCAAACCTGAAAAAGCCGAATGCGGGAAAGTTACCAGAGAGAACTGGCTCTTTTCCTGATGCTTCAGATTCTGGTTTTTCATGCAAAGCTCAGGCGAGCACCACATAGCTCGATACAGGCGCCTGGTTGAATACAGCGTGTTCCTTCAAGTGGAATCCCGTTCAGCTGAACCAGTCGAGCAGGACCGATCTCCTCTGCCCACAGACGCCCGCGCGAAAAGAAAATGTCAAGCTGACGGTCAGGCATTTCTGGCTGAGGGATGACGATGGTATTCTCGCGAGCACTGCCAACGCTGAAGAAAGCTCCCTCCTCCCTACGGAAATGCGCTTCGTACGAAAACCTGTCTCCTACAACAACTTCGATACAGACCATCTGCTCTCGAGGATGTGCAGGCTCAGGCAAAGCTCCAAGCGCACTCAGGACAGGCTGCATACACTCATAGCAGAACTCCTGATCGTCAAATAGATGGGCTGTGCAATGTGGACAGTCTTTCATGGGAATTCCTTTCTCATTTTGCTACTACGTTTGCGCAAGGCTTGCATTGCGCCACAGTTAAATATTCAAATCCTGCCGAACTGTTTGCCAAAATATATCTAATTAGATATAAAACTTGGTCTTGCCTGTTTATTAAAAAACTGTCGAATCAGACATAGAATATGCCGGATTCATCGTTGCTGCTGGTCGTATTTGCCGCCAGCATGATCTTCTGCCCAGGCTCAAACCATTGTTGCGACGAACAGGCACGCCGCTCAAGAACAGCAACCGCTCGACGGTCTTTGCGAAAACGAGCAGGCGGCACCGCACGATGACTTGCTAACACCTGCCCGAATCGATCGATGAAGGCGACGTCGAGCGGTTGCCGCATCCCTACGGTATGGATGCTATAGCATGGCGCGAGCACCAGAACTTCGCCATCTGCGCAAATGCGCGATGAAAGAAGGCCGATAAGTCGAGCCCATAGGGAGACCGCTAAAACCAGCTTGTATCTTTGCGCAAGAGAGGAAGGCGCCAGATATAAAGACGACTGCAAGGGATCCATCGGATACGGTGATAGCTGAGAGGAGCCTGTCGTTCGTGCTTCTGTCGATAGAATACTCATCGTAAGACCTCGATAACAATCGAGCAGCCGGTCTCATACTCGTAGTACAAGACTGTTGCATACTCTGGCAATCGTGCACCACTCGGATAACGAAGGTAACTGTCGAGTATCTGCTCTTCAAACGAACAGGATATCCAACCTGTCGCTTGAAGCGCGTGGTCGATCAACGCAGCGCTATATGCTCTGCCACCTGCCGAGCTGTACCAGAAAACCGATGCATCACTAGAAACACGCATGTATTTCAACTCCTCAGAAGCTATGCCAAGCGGATCGACGGCAGCTTCCGTACTTGGTTCCGTTAGATAATCTGTAAGGTGTGGAGTGGCAAACCAATCCGTAA
>WQXX01000141.1 GCA_009781535.1 Coriobacteriia bacterium
AGGCCGCTCGATCAAGGTCGGAAGGAGCATCTGCCTCGCAACTGCAACGGCACGTGATACAAATGGTAGGCTGCTTGCACACGGCAGCTCTAAGCTGATGGTCCTGCAGGCACGGCAGACCATCGAACAAGCCGTCCAAGCGATGGGATACAAACCGCTCCCGCCAAAATTCCTGTAAACGTATTACTCATCCCCAAGGAACATTCCAGATTGACGGCTCCACAGGCGGGCGTATTCGCCATCGGCGTGCACGAGGGTGGCATGCGTGCCATCCTCAACGATGGCGCCGTCACGCAATACGATAATGCGGTCAAGGCTTGCTACCGTCGAGAGGCGATGCGCGATGACGATCGAGGTGCGCCCTTCCATCAGGTTTCTCAGTGCATCTTGAATGAGCTTCTCACTCTCGGAATCAAGGGCCGAGGTCGCCTCGTCAAGCAACAGGATGGGCTTGTCGGCAAGAATCGTACGGGCGATGGCAACGCGTTGGCGCTGACCTCCAGAGAGCTTGACGCCGCGTTCGCCGGTAAGCGTCTCAAAGCCATAGGGCAGCTGGTCGATGAACTCGAGTGCGTTTGCCTTGGCTGCCGCTTCATGTATCTCATCGAAGGTCGCATCGGGACGACCGTAGGCGATGTTCTCGCGGATCGTCCGATGGAACAACAGCGGCTCCTGGGGCACATACGCCATCTGCTGGCGCAAGCTGACCTGTGTCACAGTGGCAATATCCTGTCCGTCGATGAGGATACGCCCTTCCTGCAGGTTGGAAAGACGCAGTAACAAGGCGAGAAGTGTTGTTTTGCCCGATCCTGAGCGCCCTACAAGCCCGATGCGCTGCCCGCCCGGGATGTGGAGGGTAAAGTCGGTAAAAACGCGCATCGTCGGGGATACATGCGAGGCAGGCGCGGTGTTAGACATGGTGTTGGGCGCAGCATTAGGCGTAGCGCTGGACATGGCGTTGGGCGCAGCGTTGGGCATGGTGTTGGGCGCAGCTGCCGCAGTACTCACGTAGCCAAACCCGACAGACTCAAAATCGATATCACCAGAATGTATCGCCAGATCCTGCGCATCATCGACGTCTGCAACAAGCAAAGGTTCGTCGAGTATACGCGTCATGTCGTGCGCTTCTCCGAATCCGCGGTTTATCTGCTGAAAGACCATGCTGATGCGGTTGAACTGCATCGTGAGCGAATGGGTGTAGGTAAAAGCCATGACCAGCACGCCGGCGCTGATGCCAAACCAGGAATTCGCCCCAACGATGATAAAAGCAGCAACTGCCATGATGAGGACGATGATCGTGCTGGTCATGGCGCCTCGGAGCGTAGAGGAACGCATACGGCGGCTGTCTGCACGCACCACGTCACGGTTGACGGTATCGAATATCCCGCGCTCGAAGGACTCGCGCCCATAGGTCTTGACGGTCAGAATGTTCGTGATGCTGTCGCTCAGCTCGCCTGATAGCGCACTTTGGGCAGCAGCGGCTGAGGAGGAAAGCGGCAGCACCCGGCGATACATGAGCCAGGCGATGATCACATAAGTCACCAGTAGGACACAGAGCAGCGCCACATACAAGGGTATGAGGGTCGAAAGGATCGCAACCGTACATACTGCCGTGAGCATGATGGGGAAGATTGCGTAGATAAAACTCTCAAGCAGGATGGTATAGCCTGAGATGAATTTCTGGGTCTGGCTGACAAGAGAGCCGGCATAACGATCTGAATGGAAGGTCATCGATTGGTTCGAGAGCGTGTCGAAAGCATAGGTCGCCAGCTCGTAGTTCGCTTTGATCTCCAGCTTCCATACGCTGTAATCCTGCACCTTGCTCCCGATCTGCCCGAGGATATTCGCGCCGATGAACGCAGCGATATGCCAACCGAAAACCTTTAAAACGTCACCCGGCTCTGTGGGCATGCCCTCACTGAGGCGGTCGACGATAAGCCCCACGACAAAGGGCATCACGAACGTAAGGAAGATGACAAAACATAAGGTCGATACAACCGCCAAGACAAAGAAAGGCATCTGCCGCGTGGTCGCGGCCCAGTAGTAATGGAGGGTACGTTTGATTACGGAGGGGGGACGGGGCTGCGTTCCCGAACTGCGAGGCTTTGGCGCCGGGTCAGACTTGGGGAAGGTATAGGAGTTGGAAGGCGTGCGGGAATCGGGCTGCTTTCGCGAGCCCGCCACTAGATTCTTTCCATCTCGGAAGCTGTGACGATATACCAGTGCTCCCAGCTGGGCGGACAGTACTTCTTGGCTGCCCAGATGCTGATGGTATACCCGTAACCGTTTGCAAGGCCTTTGACATGGGCGCGTATCGCTGTCTCCCAATCTGGCCAGTTCACATAACCCCAGCCCCAAGCATTGTGGTCACGGAAGCAATACTTGCCCTTGGTGCTCTCGGTACAGGATATCGCCGGAGACCAACGCGGATCGACATTATAATCATAGGCAGCCTCAGCAAATACCCAACCATAACCGGCAAGCGGGAAGCCGGCAAGGTACCTGTCGATCCGTGGCGCCCATTCCGCCACGAACGCTGCTCTATCGTCTATCCAATCGATCGGGGTCGGGCCATCCTCGTTAATCTGATTCTCGAGGGCTTGCTTTCTGGCTTCCGCAGCAAGACGACGTATCTCTTCAAGCTCCTGCTGCCTGACCTCTTCTGCCAAGCGCAATTTTTCCTCACGAGCTGCACGTACTTCTGCAAGAGCCTGTTCAACACGGTTCTTTTCTGCAAGCGCATCTTGGCGGTTTTGCTCCAACTGTTCCCGGGCTTCCAAGAGCTCGGTTACCATCTCTTTGGTACGAACCAGTTCGTTCATGCAGCTGTTCTGCAAGCGAATGGCATATTCGTAACTCGCAAGAAGATCGCCAAATGAACGTGCCCCAAAAATCAGCTCCAGAAAGAGATTACTGGAAGTGTACATGCGGTAATAATCATTCATGGCTGCGGAGCTGCGCTCCTTTTGCACCGGAAGAATCTCCTCCAGTTCGTCTATCCTTTTCTGGAGCTCCGCGATTTGGTCTTCTAAGGCAGTAAGTGCAGCGACAGCGGCATTGTATTCCTCGGCGGTTTTCTCGACAATAAGTTGGAGTTCATCAGCCTCGGCAAAGATATCCTCAGCAGTAGCAAATGCTTTAGACGGCATGACGGTCTGCGTCACCATAAGCGTCAGAACAACCAGCATGGTCAGTAGACGCTTACGTGCACTCACAGGCTTTTTGCCGGAATGGCTACGTAAAAAAGAGGTATGGCTCATCGTTTCTTTTTCTTGTCCTTTACGCCAGTCACCGCAAAGAGGATGGCGGTGACGATACTGATGACAACGGAGGCTCCAAGAGCGCTCCAGAAGCTGTAGATACTAACGCCTGTCTCAAACAATCCGTTGGCAATCCACACTGCAAGGTACAGCACCACCGTATTGACGACAAGTGCAAAGAGCCCAAGGGTGATAACCGAGAGAGGCATGGTGATGAATTTGAGGATGGGTTTGAGAAAGGTATTCAGCAAAGCAAGCAAGGCAGCCAGTATGATGAATGAGACAATGGTGCCCGGATTAGAGTTGATCAGGTCGATTCCAGGCACAATCCAAACAGCGATTGCAATCGCAACCGCAGTAATCAACCATGTGACGATAAGGCGCAAACCTGTTCCTCTCAAAAATATGACGAGACCATTATAATAGATATGACTCAGGAATCCTTTCATCG
>WQXX01000142.1 GCA_009781535.1 Coriobacteriia bacterium
GGATATGGTTTTGATCTTTATGTTTTCACAGACGATGAATGGCGATTATTAGATTATAAAGTTGAATTTCCCGCAATTCTTGTTTATGAACAACCATATTATTTACACGATCAGTATCTTAACTTTATCAAATACTTCGATACTCTCGAGTGTGGACGTTATCGGTTTGTCCAAGATATAGTATTGCTTCCAGATCAAACAATGGATTATTTTGGTGCAGAAGGATATAGTGATTACTCTTTCTATCTGTATGCTGATTTTACTATTATCTAAAAGCAGCGCATGATAGGACATGTCTTTCTTTTCAGGCAGATATCGTTGGCTGAAAATCTATTTTACTCTATTTATCTCTGTTGTCTTTTAACCGACGCTGCCTGCGAAGAATCTACTTCACTTTTACGCTGGATAGGATTGTTGCAATCAGCGGGTCGTCCGTTGCCAGGTATTTGAAATTAAACTGCACCGAGACGCCGTCCAGCGTTGTGTAATAACCCTGGAGATTCACAACTTCATTGTTCTTGTTGGCTTCGCAATACAGACAATTCCATGCGACGCTCCCGAAGGTCTTGCTGGACAATTCCTGCAGGTTGGGATAATAGAATTTCAGGTTCCTGATAATGTCTTCCGTGCTCCTGCCATTTGGATAAACCCCGATCTCCAAAGTCACCTCTGTGCCGTCTGCGATCGTTCCTTTCAGGCGCATTGATTCTATGCCGTCGCTATCAGTGGTATCAAGGTCTACTATCCAATCCGTCGGAGCGTTAAATGTAATGCTTTCCGTGGAGAACTGTTTTGTTTGCACCGCTTGTCCACCGCCGATACTGCCGCAGGCGGCAAGTGTGAGGATCATCGAAAGAGCAATTACTGTGGTGATGAGCTTTTTCATGGTGTGTCCGTTCCTTCCTGAATCAGATCTGTATTGCATAATCATCATTCTACAATCAGCCATGTGGCAATGTCCGTATTGATACAAACTAGCGCACGCTTCCTCCGCTCTGTCACTATCCATCGATCATTTTATTAATTATATACCCTGTTCTCCTAGATGAGGCATGTGGCATTGGCGAAGTTATGGGCAGTGAGATGGACGGTATTCATTTTGGTGATAATGTGCGCGGATTGGCTGAATGAAAGGTAAAAAGGTGGGTTATACTGTCGATGCAACCAAAAGTTGCGCCATTTTTTGAGGTTTTTTCTAAATTGATTACCAGAATTGCTGGTGCAACCGGCTCCGCAACCGTAGCATGGATATACATGAGAGGCAATCCGACCATGACTCACGAGGAAGGGCATGAATCATGAATGTGGAAATCGCACAACGTCTTGCGGATCTGAGACGCAAGAAAGGATACTCCCAGGAGGAACTTGCAGAAAGGCTCGGGCTATCACGACAAGCCGTTTCGAAGTGGGAGCGCGCAGAATCCTCACCCGACACTGACAACCTCATCGCGCTCGCACGTCTGTATGGCACATCATTAGACGAGCTGCTAGCCATCGAGCCGATCATCGAAGATGACATCGCATTTGAGACTATCGACCGCGCACAGATACAAGAAGAAAAAGCCGCACATGAGGAGTCCTTTGTCCAAGCGGCACAATCCGTCCATGAGGCTAACCTGACAGCCACGCAGACCGCCCGCGAGGCAGCAGAAGCGGCATCGGCGGCGGCGCGTGCAGCCTCGGAGGCGGCACAGGCAACCGCTCAAGCGACCGCGCAAGCACAGGCGCAAGCACAAGCCGCTCAGGCTCAGGCTGCACAGGCTGCGCGCGCCGCCGAGGTCCAAGCTGCCCAAGCACAGGCAGCCTATTGGCAGAACAACCAAGCTCCAAAGAAAGCAGACAAAGTAAAGTCGCCTCTGCTTTCATTCCCCTACCCTCTTGTGGTGGTCATCACCTATCTGTTCATCGGATTCTTCTTTGATCTCTGGCATCCCGGCTGGGTGCTGTTCTTAACCATACCGTTCTACTACTGGATTGCCACTATCGTCCATCGCGACCTGAACAAAGGGGGCGACGGATCATGAGCGAACCTCGTAGACTCAGTGGCGGCGCCTGGGCAAGGATCATCCTCGTCCTCATCTTATGCCTGATGGTTGTATTGGCGCTTCTGGTTGGGACAACCGGTATAAGCAACTGCACTAATGCTCTGCGGTATCGCACCTCATTTACAATCGACAACCGTAACTGGGAGGTCGGGTCGGGCAGCACAAGTGTCAGTAACCTGCATGGAATCAATGTTGATTGGCTCTACGGTGACGTTAAGATCAACACATCGGATAAGAATGTGATTGAGATCATCGACCATCCCACATCTTCTGCCAGGATAGACCAGGTCCATTGGGTCGTCGAGAACGGGATCCTCTATGTCGTCAGCAACGAACCACGGGTGAATATCAACATCTTGCCAACCTGGGGAAGTCACACCTGCGAGATACTGATCCCAAAGAACTTGGCGCAGGGACTCAATTCTATGGATCTTACGCTCGCATCAGGCAGCTTCAGGTTAAACGGCTTTTCAAGTTCAGCATTAAAGATGGATGTGCTCTCGGGCAACTTCTATATTGATAATACTGAGGCGCGTACCAGCACGATTACTGTTGCCAGCGGAAGCCTCACCTCCACCAACTTCACGGCTCAAACGCTTAAACTTGACCTGCTCAGCGGTAAGACGGATCTTTTCGGCTCCTTCAATTCTCTTACGACCACCACGGCCTCTGGCACGCTGAACATACACTCAAAGACTGCGCCTGCAAGCATCAAGGCAGAACTGCTGAGCGGCAATACCACATTCAGCTTCCCTAATCCGAGCGGCGGGTTTACCGCACAGGTGGACAGGGTCTCAGGTACGTTTAATTGCGGCTTCTCGACAACCCAGCGTAACGGAGCCTATGTAAATGGCAATGGTTTTGCGAAGTACAGCTTTCACCTTACAAGCGGTACCATCAGCCTGAAACCGGTATAGGAAAACACCCGAGCGATAGCATCTCTGACTTGACAATAATCAGTCGCGGGGGGGCGAGGAGCAAAGCTCCTCGCCCCCCCGCTTTTTTAAATCGCTTGCTCGTTTAGGGTATTCGTCGCCTATCGCCTGTTTACCTCAAGCTGCAATTCTTCCGCAAGGTATCCATCGCTGCGACAGTGCATATCGGATATACCGCATACGATCTCAGTATACAAATTCGACCGATAGAGCACATCAAATGCGTCACGAAGCGAAAGCCCGGCAAGTTCTGCATACGCTCGTATTACACCGGCGCATTTGTGCCCAACCAGTGTACGATTGGCAATCATTGCACCACCTCGAAACCCACAAAGTTCAAAAACCCATCAATTAGTGCCTGTGACTTAATCGGGGTGAGATAAAATCCCTTGCCAAAATCTGTACGCAATCTTGAGAATGCCAGATCCGGTTTCTCAACAGCCTTGTATGAACCATGATACATAATCATGACAGAAGACCTTTTTTCTGCATAAGCTCAACAAGCTCGTGGACGATGTAATCCTTCCCCTGTGTATGAAGCGCATCATAACCAGGTACGATGTAACCATCAAGGATGTCGCTGTTTTCTGTAAGCATCCTATAGATCGCATCGCCTGGTATGTTCAGCTCGTCAGAAAGTGCCTCGATGCAGAATACTGCAAAGAAGGACTGTTCCGGGGTCATCGCCATAACACTCATTCCGCACACCTTATCTTGTCTTA
>WQXX01000143.1 GCA_009781535.1 Coriobacteriia bacterium
CACCTGATACCATTTAAAGCAAAGGCATGGCTTAACCTGACAGCTCAAAAAGCGAGAGGCGGACAGGTGCAGAGCAGACATATCAGGAAGCATAAGAATGACATTATAAGGCTGTCAGCATTGTTATCACAGGACATGAGGATGGTTCTGCCAAAACCCATAGTAGACGACTTGGCTATGTTTCTTGCGCGGGTTGGCGACACTGACGGATTTGCCCGCATTGTAGCTGTTTACGATTTACAGGACTCCCTGCTTTGAGTAAGCGGTGCTATTAAGTAATAAATCTGGTCTTGGTATGTGTTTTTCCATAGCACCGTGGGCATTGTGAGCCCATAGTCCGGGATTGCACCGAAGCAAGCCACACATGCCAGCACTTCTTACACTTCCACCAGAATTTCCCGTTTGCACCAGGCATTACCTGCTGCGGCGTCTTCTTGTTTTTACTGCCATCCCATTCATCCGCGATAGATGGGTGCGTTGTCGCAAGGTCGTTAACGCCGGCAATCACAATGTGCTTATCTTTGAGTTTCCCGCAAACGGGGCATCCGTTTCCGGCATGGCGGTGATAAGCAGCAACCTTCCATCGGTGGCCTTCAGGGCAGCGCCACCATATTTCCTTGTGGCTTGCTGCTGTGATGCCCTGCGGCGTGTACTTAACGTTGCGTTCTGTATCCCATTCGTCGAGCAGTTCAGGGTGGACAGTCGCGAAGTCGGTTTCGCCGACGATTGGGCGCTTTCCAACACAATATGGGCATTGGCTGCCATGTGTCCTGGCAACTATAGTCGCTTCGTAACTATACCCGCGCTCGCATATCCACCAAACCTTCCTGCTTGAGCCGATGGTTACATCCTCCGGCGTCAGTGAGCCATTATTCGTATCATCCCATTGCTTTGCGATGTCGGGGCGGAGCGTCGAAAGGTCATTCACACCTACAACAACGACTTTGTTAACGCAAAGTGGGCAGCCATTCCCATTGGACCTGTTGGCGACTGTGGCTTTCCACCGATGCCTGCAATGGCATATCCACCAGACTTTCCGGCTCGAGTATACCGTAACGTTATTTGGCTTCAGGTCGCGGTTGCGGGGCTGATACCATTGTGCCGCAATATCCGGGCGCAATGTCGCGAGGTCATTGTAACCTGCCAACACTGCACGGTTCCCGCAATATGGGCAGCCCCTGCCGCGGTTCCTACTTGAAATTACCGCTTCCCAGCTATGACCTTTATCGCATACCCACCAAGCTTTCTTACTCCTGTTGGCCGCGACGCGGTCAGGGGTCAACTCATTGTTCTTTGTAGGATGCCATTGAGAGGCGACGGCAGGGTTGACCGTTTGCAGATCATTTACACCGAGAACCAGTATATTTCCTGCGCAGCAGGGGCAACCATGTTTCTTTCGTGTATAAATGAGCGCCTCCCAACTATGGCTGCAAACTCTGCACTTCCACCAGACCTTGATATCCGCGCCTGCTGTGAATTGGTTTGGGCGCAGAGCCATGTTCTTTTCATAATCCCATTCGCCTGCCGTTTGAGGATGCGTGGTTGCGAGGTCGTTGAAGCCGATCCAGACTTTTTTATTCAAGCAATACGGGCACTTCTGACCACGGCGGAACCGGTGCTGTATAGTTGACTCCCAGCGGTGGCCATGTTTGCATTTCCACCAAACTTTTTCTCTCTCGCCACCGGAAAAGTCTGATAGCCTCAGCGGATGGTTCGCTTCGTTATCCCACTCCTCTGATATTGCTGGGTATAGCGTCTGTAAGTCGTTGACACCAATAACTATCGCTTCTTTGTAATTCCTGCGCATATCAGAAATCATCCATCGCTTCAAGCCGGAGCCTGTCAAGCAAAGCTTCCTCGCGCGAACGCAGCTTACGATCCGGCTCGATTGACATACTGAAAGGCAGAGGCACTTCTCTGTCTATCATATCCAAGACCGCAGCAGGGGTTACCACAGAAGCACTTGCCGAGTGCCCGGGTTTTAGTATGCTGTCAGCGAGCGATGGGTACAGGTACTCCCTTACCATCCTCCGGAGGTAAGTGTTCTCAACCTTCAACGCAGTTGCTGCGTTGCGTCCGGCGGCGGCATCCTCCATGAGTTCTGCGTTCTTCTCCTTGAGTCCGTCTGCCAATGCTTCCGATTTTTGCAATCTACCCGACAAGACGGATACCTGTTCTGAAAGGCTTACTGCTTGGTCGAACAGTTTACGCCAGCGCCCATCGAGTTCCGAGAGGCTCTGCTTCATCTTGTCCGGTGTCCTGTTGTTACTGACAAATCCGTCGATATCTAGCCCTTTGTATGCGAGAGCTTCAAGGCTGTATGAGTTCAATTCTAAAGCCTCGATTTCAGCGATGCGCCTGAGTACCACATTATGACGCCGCAAATCGTAAGCCTTTACATCCATGCCCAACAGCGCAGCGTGCTTCTCAAGTTCACTGAACTTCAATCGGCTGTGGTCACCGCATTGCTCGTATAGCGAATCCACAAGACGGATGGCGTCAGCGTCTTCAAGTTTTCTGGGTCTTGCCATAGTCATAACTCTCCTGTATATTCAATGAGTAGCGGTTGCTGCTGTGCTGAAGCCGCAGCAGCGCCGCCCCAATGTCTTCCGGGTTTCCCAGCCCTTTTCGAACGATGTCCACCATCTGCATGAGATATAGGCTGTCAGCTTTAACGGCGCTTCTCGCAGCGCTGTCACCGTTTGCAGCAAAACGTAACCCTTGATCGTCGGGATGAAAGAACGGGCAAGCAACGCACTCGCCGATCTGCCCGCCAATGCCGACCGCTTTCAGGCAATCGCGGATGTCATGTTTTTGATAGGCTTCAGATATGCAAAACCCGTTTAGCACACGGTGCGACGCGGCGGGCCTTGACAGTGCATATTTGCGTTCTCCTGTGATAATCGCCTCAGCTCCGCCCCTTTGCTTGCGCAGTCGTTCGACGGTCGCGCACAACACAAGGTTATCAATGTTAGTGTAGTAATGTGAGCTAATGCCAATGTCCGCGTGAACAGCAAGCTCACGGCAGATAACTGGCGAGCCTCCTGAAATAATCAGATTGACCATGGCTAGATGGCGCGTGTCACCGAGCTTTATCGCACCGATCTCCACGCCGCCAGGAACGATGACTTCCTCAAAAAACAATTGCATGCAGGCGCTAAGGTCCTGATATGAATAATACCTGCGATTGCGGGGGCTGCTCCTATCATTCAGGTATCTACAGTGGGGTTCTGTAAGGAACAGTGTACCAAGTAGCGTCGCTCCCATATCTGATGTGGCTTCAATGTACTCACGCAGTTCGCGCCCCATCGCGCCGGTTATCTCATACTTGTACTCCGCGTAATCCTCGCCGACCCGGTAAGCGATCTTCTTGCCACCGCTTTTCAGTTTACTCCTTCGGATAGTGAGCGACCACTTCCCGTCGTCCACCGCAAGGCAATCACGCGGGGTCAACAGGAACTCTGTTACCCGCAACGGCAGGATCGCCGTGAGGTTCCACCAGAAGTATAGCGGAAAGTAGAAGAGTCTTTCATCTGCGCTGGCGGACAACCAGAAACCCTTGATGGCATCATCGAAGCGAAGATATGATTTGAAATCAGCGAGGACCCTCTGCGCTGCCTTAAAGCCGATTTGCCAAGCTTTCGGTTCGCGATCTGCGAGATGCTCGATCACCCGATCCCTTTCGATCGAACCGCCGGGCA
>WQXX01000144.1 GCA_009781535.1 Coriobacteriia bacterium
AGTTCATCCGTGAACGCAGCTATTATCCGAATCTCTGCCTTATCCAAATCGCTACCGAAGAAATAAGCGCCATCATCGACCCTCTGGCAATCAGCGACCTTTCACCGCTCGTATCCCTGCTAAAGGATCCTGCCATCGTCAAAGTATTTCATGCGGGGGATCAGGACTGTGCGATCCTGTACCATGAGCTGGGTGTAGTGCCTGCCCCACTTTTTGATACCCAGCATGCCGCAACTCTGTTGGATATCTCACAACAGACTGGTCTGATGCACCTTGTTCGCCATTACTGCGGCGTATACCTTGATAAACGCGACACCTTCACGGATTGGCTCAGGCGTCCTTTAAGCGCCCAGCAGATCGACTATGCACTGGCTGATGTGGCATACCTTCCGTATGTGTATGCCAGGATGGTTGAGGACTTGACCGAGCTGGGACGCCTTTCATGGCTTTCTGACGATTTTAAACATATGAGCGATGAGGCGAACTATGAGATAGATCTCAGCAAAGTCTGGCACAAGGTCAAGGGCTCCCAGTCATTGTCGCAACGCAGGGTGGTGCTCATTCAAGCGCTGGCTGCCTGGCGTGAACGTGTCGCACAGCAGAAAAACTATCCACGTCGGTGGATTATCGCAGACGAGCAGCTGATCGAAGTCGTCAAGCGTGAACCTCAGACGACAGCTGACCTTATGGAGATCAGAGGGATTCGTGAGAAGCTCAGCCGACAATGGGCAAAGGAACTGCTCGCCGAGCTCAAAGCAGCGCAGGAGATTCCCGAAGAGCTTTGGCCCAAACGCGAGCCGGGGATTCCCAAAGGCCTTGAGTTTGGGGTGAGCGTGGATCTTATGACGGCGCTTGTCCGCTTGCGTGCAAGTGAGAATCATATCTCGTCGATGATGCTGGCGACCCGCGACGACTTGGCACGCATAGCCGCAGGCGCTCGAGGGAACATGCCGCTGCTCACCGGATGGCGTTATGAAATCGTTGGCGCGGAGCTGCTTGATTTGCTTGCAGGGAAGCTGTCATTGCATCTTGAGGATGGTGCGCTGCACGTTTCAAGGAGAGAGTAAGCATAAGCGCCTGCCGGCTTGTTCAGCCATCGGACGCTGGCATGTTCAACTATCGGACGCCGGCTCGTTCAGCTATTGTACGCCGGCTCGCACAACCAGGTGCTGACTCATTCAGCAAAGACAACACGAAAAGGGAGGTCAAGAATGAGTGATTGTATTTTCTGCAGAATAGCGAGAGGGGAGATCCCAACCACTGTCGTCTATGAGGATGACGACGTCATCGCCTTCGAGGATGTCAACCCGCAGATGCCGGTGCACACACTGATCATCCCCAAGCAGCATTACGCGCATATCGGGGATGATGTGCCAAGCGAAGTACTGGGCAAGGTGTTCTCGGCTGTCAAGACCGTAGCTGCACTCAAAGGGGTGGAGCAGACGGGCTATCGTATCATCGCCAACACTGGTAAGGACGCATGTCAGACTGTCCACCACCTCCACGTGCATCTGCTCGGCGGGGCACGCCTGCCTCTTGGCATGGGGCCTGCGGATTAAGCCAGTCTATTGTTAAAGGAAGCATAATTCTGGACAGTCAGGAAAGACATGGTTATGTGTATAGATATGATGAACGGCAACCCTCAAAGCATCGACTTCTCGGATGTCGATGCCATAGTTGTCGGTTCAGGTTTTGCAGGCAGCGTGGTTGCGCGCGAGCTTGCCGAGCGCGCGGATAAGAAGGTTGTTATCTTTGAGCAACGCTCCCATATCGGCGGCAATGCATATGACGAGTTTGATGAGACCGGTGTGCTTGTCCACCGCTATGGCCCGCACATTTTCCACACCGTTATGCATCGTGTCCATGCGTATCTGAGCCGCTTTACCGCGTGGTACGACTACAGCCATGAGGTGCTGGCTGACATTCATGGCGTGTATACACCGGTACCCTTCAACCTCAACTCGATCGAGCTGCATTTTGGAGAGGAAAAAGCGACGGCGCTCAAAGACAAACTCGTGACGACTTTTGGTATGGATAATAAGGTTCCTATCATCGAGCTGCGATCCCAGGACGATCCGCTGCTCAGCGAGCTGGCGGACTTCGTCTACCGCAATGTCTTTTTGTATTACACGCAGAAGCAATGGGGTCTTGCTCCCGAAGACGTCGACCCGTCGGTAACGGCACGGGTGCCGGTGCTCGTCGGACGCGACAACCGCTATTTCCAGGACACGTACCAGGGGATGCCGTTGGATGGATATAC
This sequence comes from Coriobacteriia bacterium, assembly GCA_009781535.1. Classification (GTDB taxonomy): domain Bacteria; phylum Actinomycetota; class Coriobacteriia; order Coriobacteriales; family UBA8131; genus WRHU01. The sequence goes on from WQXX01000144.1 coordinate 2,261, forward strand.
GCCTCTGTTTAAAAACCTGCTCGATCATCCTAATATCACGGTATATACCAGTCTCAATGCCTCCGATGTGCTGGAGTTCGTGTCGTCAGGCGGGGAGGTCGACGATGCGCCTTTCTCTGATGTCTACGTCAACGGCACACCCTTTGATGGCAAGGTCATCTACACCGGTCCGCTTGACATCCTTTGCGGCAAGCGCTTTGGACTGCTGCCGTACCGCTCGCTTGATTTTGCCTACAAATCGTTTGCGCACACGCATGTGCTGCCCTGCGGCACGGTCAACTACACGGTGAGCGAGGATTACACGCGTATCACCGAGTACACGTGGCTTACCGGACAGCAGCTTGACCACACGACCATCATGGAGGAGTATCCACGCAGTTTCGAGGATCTTGCCGGGCAGGTGCCCTATTATGCTATTCTAAATAGCAAAAATGAGGAGCACTATCAGCGTTATCGCGCACTTTTCTGCAAGCTTCCCCAGTTCTATGTGCTGGGGCGTTTGGCAGAGTACCGTTACTACAATATGGATCAGATCGTCGATCGGGCATTGAGGCTTGCGGAGGAGCTGTGCGAAGAGCAAGCATAGAACCAAGATCAAAAGAAACAAAACCAATACTGGACACACAAAACGAAGAGACAACTGATATATGAATACGAAGAACGACATACTCATCACCTTTGCCATCCCTTGCTACAATGTGGCGTCCTACCTTGACCACTGTGTGGAGACGATACTCGTCGGCGCTCAAGGCTATCATGACCGTATCGAGATCATCCTTGTTGACGACGGTTCGGTCAAAGATGAGACCCCCCAAATGGTTGACTCTTGGCAAAGCAGGCACCCTGAGATCATCCGCGCGATCCATCAACCCAACGGAGGTCATGGCGAGGCGGTAAACACTGGCATCCGCAATGCAAGTGGTGTGTATTTCAAGGTCGTTGATGCCGACGATTGGCTTGACGAGCAAGCTGCACAGAAGCTCATGGAATGTATCGCGAGCTTTGTTGACTGTTATGCAGGCTCTGATTCAGACGCTGGCTCAGTCGCTACCACCGCATCGGCCACCACTGCAGGCTCTGCGCCTGTCGATCTGTTCCTCACGAATTACGTCTACGAGAAGGTCTTCGAGGGCAAACGCACGCCCATCCGCTTCAAAGGCGTCCTGCCCGAAAACCGCATCATCGACTGGAGCGCTGTCGGTGCGTTCAAGCCCTATCAGAACATTCTCATGCACTCGGCTCTGTACCGCACCGCCGTTCTGCGCGAAGCAAAACTCGAGCTGCCCAAGCATACCTTCTATGTTGACAACATCTTCGTCTATGTGCCGCTGCCCTCGGTTTCGACCCTGTACTACATGAACCTTGACCTGTACCGGTATTTCATCGGGCGCGAGGGGCAATCGGTCAATGAGAAGACCATGATCTCCCGTATC
>WQXX01000145.1 GCA_009781535.1 Coriobacteriia bacterium
AAGGCATTCGTTTATCGTGTCCATGACGGGCGAAGGGAACAGGGGCTTGGTGATGATCTTGCAGACGCCGGCTTCTTTTGCTTCCTCCTCGATCGCTATCCATTCGACTGCTGAGCTGAGTATCACGACAAAGCTGCCTGCGGCACGCCCTTGCGCCTTGAGCGCCCTTGAGAACTCAAGCCCGTTGATGCCCGGCATCTTCCAGCCGACGAAATAGAAGGTGTAGGCGCCGTTGCGTTCGATGAGCGCAAGCGCTTCTTCCCCGCTTGAGGCGAGATCGCACGACAAGCCGAACCCCGCAATGGTATGTTCGAAGAATTCCAGGACGTCCGGGTCATCGTCTACCGCAAGCACACGAACATCGTTCCAATCGACGCCACAATCCGAAAGGGTATGCGGCAGCTCCTTGCCCCGTGTCATCTGCACGGTAAAGGAGAAGGCGGAGCCTTTGCCGAGCTCTGAGGCAACCTGGATCGTACCGTTCATCAGCTCGACGATACTCTTTGAGATGACAAGTCCGAGGCCCGTGCCTCCGTACTTGCGCGACGTATCGCTTTCCGCCTGCTGGAAGGAACGGAAAAGGCTTGCCTGCTGCTCGACGCTGATACCGATCCCGGTGTCGGTCACCTTGACGAGTATCGTGCATATGTCATCCTGCTCGTCTTCCAGGAAGGCATCGAGCACAATGGAGCCTTTCTCTGGGGTGAACTTCACCGCGTTTCCCAGCAAGTTGGTGATGACCTGCGCAAGCCGCTGGTCGTCGCCGATAAGCGAGCTCGGGATGGCTTCGTCGATATGCACGACAAAGTGCTGCTGCTTTTCCTCCATCCGGTGGTTGACCACGCTCACCACCCTTTGCAGCATCCTCTCGAAGTTGAATTCTGCCGACGAGAGCTCGAATTTCTCGGCTTCGATCTTGGACATATCGAGGATGTCGTTGATGACGCCGAGCAGATGCTGCGAGGCGTCCTCAATCTTGTTGAAGCAATACGCCATGCGGTCCATATCTGCCGCGGACTTGCCGATCGAAGCCATACCTAAAACCGCATTGAGCGGTGTGCGCATCTCGTGGCTCATCGTTGCCAGGAACTGGCTCTTTGCCAGATTGGCGCTTTCTGCCTGCCTTTTGGAATGTAAGATGTCGGTCACGTCGTGGAACAACATCATGACCGCTTCGAGCTTGCCATTCTGATCCATCATCGGTGTGATCTGGATGTCGTAGTCCTTTGGGTCATCGCCGCCGGATAGGTCGATGGTCGAGTTAACGACGACCGTCGTGCGTTGTTCCATCGCCGCATTGAAATTCGTAATGAGGAAATCGACCCATTCAGCCGTTGCCCGCTGCGCGAAGACGTCGGTGATATATTTGCCTCCGATCAGGTCTAAAGCGATAAAACCGGTTGCCAAAAGGAAGGTATTCGTGAAGTATGAGAACTTACCGCTGTTATCGAATAACAGGATGATATCCGCACTGTTTTCCAACAGTAGGGTCATGTTGCGTTCTATTCTTTTCTGTTCTGCTTCCAGCATGGCGTTGATGGTCGTTCTGGCTGCCAACATCGACTTGTTCCGCTGAAGTGTGGATTCCAGATTCCGCAGTTGGCGTTTGAGGTTCCTGTTCTCCTTGACCAACTCTTCGGCGCTCAATTGACGTTCTGAATCGTTGATTTCAAGCATACTACTGTCCTTTTGTCCTATACACGTATCATGATGTGCTCATAGCAATCAATCGAACGAACCGGTTTATAATGCGCACCCAATGAATGTGAAGTTGTGAAAGCGGTTGATGGGTTGGGCGTCTTTCCTGTACACGGGGCAGCACTCGCCGCCAGAGTAGACAAGATGCCATGGTATCGAGCCGATGCAGCTCTTTACGACGTCGGTCTCTGCCATGGGATCCATCGCCAAGACCATGTTCCTGCCCAGACACGGGAACATGATGACGCCGTTGGTCTCACCACCTGCCAGCAGACTGAGTAAAGACGTCTCCGCTGTCAGGAGAATGTCCTCAACATCCATGCGTCCGATAGAAAGCGAGCCGCCCTCGGGCATGACGCCGCCGCAGACAGCGGAGCCGTCTTCATTAAACCCGTAGATCGCCCTGGCAACAGGCTGGGTTCCGTCGTTATAGTCCACGACAAACGGTATCGAGCTCATGCCCTCTACGCCTTTGCCTGCTATCAAGCCGATGGACTCGAAATACTCCTTGGCTGTCATGTCGTTGACCTGCTTAAGCAGGCTGCCAACTGATGAGGTGATAACTGCCTGCTGCTTGCGCAGGTTGTGCTCAGAGGTGGAGGTCACTACAAAACGAGGGTTCACATTGCCGGCAAGCAGGATAAACGAAAGGCAATCCCTAAAACATTCACCGTTAAAGATCGTGTAGGTGTTGTGATAGGTCGCCGTATCGGAATCGCAGGCAACGGTACCGAATATGGGCACATCCTCCAGAGCCCTGTCCAGGGAATCAAGGATGATCTCCCCTCCTAAGCCTGCCATCGCAAACATCGGGATAAAAGCCAGCGCCAGCTTGGCAGTCTCATCCAGCGAGGACCCAGCTTCCCGCACCGCAGCTTGTACCATCCCCTCCAGATCCTCCTGGAGAGGTCCGGTTACTGCAGCGGCAAACTGGCAGTCATCGGCAGTCATCACGGTAAGGCACAAAAGCATGGTATCAGCTTCCTCGTTGTTGGCATTCGTCAAGGTCGTACAGCCTGCCACGTTAAAAGGAAGAGCGTCGCATACAGCTTTGACTATGCCTGATTCAACATAATCGTAGCTGCAGGATATGAGTCCAACAGAGTAACCCAGGGCATTCGTATCTAGATCAAGCTGATCGAGGATTTCTGAGACGGCGATTCCCGGTTCATCGAGTTCCATTGTCCAAGCGTTTAGCATCTTCATGTTCGTTCCTCCTTTGTAACCGCGTATGTATTCTTAGTTGCATTGCCCTGCTACTCTGTGTCGTATTGCCCTGCTACTCTGTGTCGTATTGCCCTGCTACTCTGTGTCGTGCGCTATCGTTTTGAACTCGTCTTTGACACTGCTGAAAACGTCTACCAGCACCGGATCGAATTGGATCCCCGCGCCGCCTTCTATAATGGCGCATGCCTCCTCGTGCGACATCGGCTCCTTGTACTGCCGTCTGGAGATCAGCGCGTCATATACATCTGCAATCGCCATCAGCCGTCCTTCGAGTGGTATGTTGTATCCCTTAAGCCCGAGCGGATAACCCGTGCCGTTCCACTTCTCATGGTGGGTCCCTGCCATCCGAATCGCATGGACAAAGAAATCGTCCTCGCCGGTCTTTCTGATGATCCGTTCAATCGCATCAACTCCGGCTGTCACATGGTCTTTCATGTTCTCGAATTCTTCCTCAGTCAGTTTACCGCTCTTGCCGAGTATCCTGTCAGGAACAGCGATCTTACCCACATCATGGAGCTTCGCTGACGCCAAAATGGTTTTCGCATCCCATTCAGAGATAGTCTCCTCATACACATGTTGCTTGGCCATCGCACCGAGCAGGACTTCCAGATAGCGCTGCGTGCGTACGATATGACCGCCGGTGTACTTGTCACGGAACTCCACCATGTCAACAACCGTATCAAAGACGGCGTTCTGGAGGCGGATGACCGTATCCGCCTTCTCATGCACCAAGGTCTCCAGATTCTTCAGGTG
>WQXX01000146.1 GCA_009781535.1 Coriobacteriia bacterium
CGGAGATGTATCGTCTCGCCATGTACCGGCATCAAATACTTGGGTCTTGATATCGCCATCATGATCTTGAGCTCCTCGGATCCGCCATGTCCGGATACATGCACGAGGGCTCTTGTTTTGTCAAAGACCTCGGCGCCGACTTTTGAGAGCGCGTTGATGACACGGGTTACTGCCTTCTCGTTGCCCGGCACCGGGGTTGCGGAGATGATGACCGTGTCCCCTGCTTCTATCTCTACGGTACGATGCTCGCTGTTAGCCATACGTGCAAGCGCAGAAAGTGGCTCTCCCTGGGATCCCGTGCACAGTATGACGACCTTTTCTGGCGGTATGTCCTTGGCGGCATACGCGTCGATGATATGCCTGTCGGCAATCGTGAGGTATCCGAGCTCGCGCGCTATCTGAGTGTTGGTAATCATCGATCGTCCGGTAACGGCGACTTTCCGGCCTGCTTCTACCGCCGCATCGCAAATCTGCTGGATGCGATGTATATGGCTGGAGAACGCTGCAACAATCACACGCTTTTCTGCGCTGGATATGATGTACTTGAGTGTCTTTCCGACCTCAGCTTCTGATTTTGTGAAGTTGACATTTTTAGCGTTGGTAGAATCCGAGAGCAGAAGATCGACGCCCACGCTGGCAAAACGTGAGATGGCTGCAAAGTCGGTATGAACTCCGTCTATTGGCGTCTGGTCGAGCTTGAAATCGCCCGTATGCAAGACGGTGCCAGCTGGCGTCTGCAGAAAGACACCGAGTGCAGCCGGTATCGAATGGTTGACACTGAAGAATTCACAGGTAAACGAATTCAGCGTGATACGCTCCCCTGCCCGTACCTCTCTCGTATTCGGGGTTTTAATCTGATGCTCAGCAAGCTTGCCCTCGATAAGTCCCAAGGTGAGCTTGCTGCCACAAATCGGTATAGGCAGGCCAAGATCCTTGAGCAGGAACGGCAAAGCTCCTGTGTGATCCTCATGACCATGGGTAATGATGATAGCTCGTAGCTTCTCGGCATGCTCAAGAACATAGGTATAGTCTGGAAGAATGAGGTCGATGCCCGGGTGATCGTCATCGGGGAACATGAGACCAGCGTCGACAAGAACCATGTCGTTGCCGTACTCGAACACCGTCATGTTTTTGCCTATGCCATCAAGACCACCGAGCGGGATGATCTTGAGCGGTTTTTCTATAGCGCTTGTTTTTGGATTGCCGCTGTTCTTCGCCGTGCGATTGCGGCGTCGTTGCGACTGGTTTGATGTGCTTGCTGCTGAATTATTCTGGTTTGTGGGCGTGGCTACACCCGGCGTGTTCTTCGTAGACACGCCACTAGTACTTGATGTCCCTGTTTGCAAGAGGCATCTCCTTTCGTCTCTCCCCTATCACATGCTTCATATCGGAGCCGCTTTGCGCCAGTTCCATAAGCTGATAGGGATCTATCTATACTACCGCTTCCTTCCCGGAAGCAAACATATCTGTTAAACGCAATGGCAAATTATAGCACACCTACAGCGCGCATGACCTCGGCGAGATGGTCGCGTTGCGCTGGCGTTGCATCAACGAGTGGCAGACGCACGCCGCCGCAATCAAAACCAAGCAGGCGCATGGCGGCTTTGGGCAGGATGGGGTTCGTCGTAACAAAGAGCTCCCTCATGAGAGGCAGCAATGCAAGATGGCAAGCAAGGGCCTTGGTGTGATCCCCATCTGCAATCGCATAAACGACCTCCCTCATGCGTGCAGGCGTGACATTGCCGATCGTCGAGATGACCCCATAACCACCGACATTCATCAAGGGGAAGGTCATCTCGTCATCGCCTGAATAAACGACAAATCCTTCAGGCGCGCCCGTGACTATTGCGGTTATCTGTTCAAGTTTGCCGCTTGCCTCTTTTACCGCGATGATGTTCTCAACGTCATGCGCAAGCCTGAGCGTCGTGTTAGCCTCCATATTTACCACGCAGCGTCCAGGAATGTTATACAGGATCACTGGCAAGTCGACCGCATTGGCAATCGAGCGGAAGTGCTGGTACATGCCCTCCTGGGGCGGTTTGTTGTAATACGGGACAACGAGCATGACGCCGTCGACGCCAAGCTTTTCTACATTGCGCGCAAAGTCGATCGAATCTGCCGTGCAGTTGTCGCCCACATTCGCGATGATCGGCACACGGCCTCCGACTGCCTCGATAACCGCTTTGAACAGCGATATCTTCTGCGGGTAGAAAACCGTTGGGCTTTCGCCGGTGGTTCCGTTGATGATAAGCGCATCGTTGCCTGCATCCACAAGGCGCACAGCCAACTCCTGCGCACGGTTCAGGTCAAGTTCAAGGCTAGTATCAAACGGCGTCAGCATCGCCGTGATAAATCGTCCAAACGCTGGTTCTTTCATGGTATTCCCTCCTAGAATTCCATCAGATTTTCTAACCCGACGATAAGTCCGCTTCTCGTGCCAGAGGCAACCGAGCGGATAGCCAGCATGACGCCGGGCATATATGAACTACGGTCGATCGAATCATGTCGTATGGTGAGTGTCTGCCCGGGCGATCCGAAGATGACCTCCTGCGAAGCTACAAAACCGTTCGAGCGGATAGCGTGTACGGGCACGCCTTCTACGTTTGCGCCGCGCGCGCCCTCGTTTCCAGCTGACTCTGTCTCCTTACCAGGCGCCCCAGCCACGATACCCGCCTTGACGCGCGCATCTGCGATGGCGCGCGCGGTGCTGAGAGCCGTTCCACTCGGTGCATCGAGTTTGCGATTGTGATGGAACTCAAGCACCTCCGCATCGTCAAAGAAACGTGCTGCGAGTTTGGAGAACTCCATCATAAGCACAGCGCCAGTGGTAAAGTTCGGCGCGACAAAGACCGTCATACCGGCAGGTATCTGCTCGGCAATGGCAGCAAGCTGCTGCGGTTTTAGGCCTGTGGTGCCAACAACGATGCTCACACCTGCAGCAATGCAGGTGTAGATATTCGCCTCGACAGCACGCGGGATGGTAAAATCGACCACGACGTCCGGACAGGTGGCATCGAGCGCAACACCCAGGTCAGTAAAAGCCGGGGCGATCGCCTCACCATTGAAAATGACATCCTTATTGACGGCAGAAGGCTCAACGCCTCCTGCCAGCTCCATATCAACGTTTGAGCAGACCGCGCGCACAACCTCAGAGCCCATACGCCCGAGGTATCCATTTACCAGTACTTTGATCATCGTTACACCAACTTACTCGTATCTGCCCTGCTACTTGTTTAAGAATCATTCTGGCGCAGGTTCCCCAGAACACTAAGCCTATCAATCGTATCTTTCTTAATACCGCTGCTCGTTTGAATGTTTGGGATATAAACCGTGCATCATCTTAACGTACCATGCTTTGACCTACAGCAACCCAGCAACCTCGGCTTGTTCGAGCGGACTGATAACAGCGACCGTTGGCGGCAGCGAAAGCACGCGCTCGGCAACGCGCAGGATGTCATCACGAGTAACGGCCCGATAGCGACAGATGATCTCATCAAGTGAGAGTATACCCAGACCATTGATGTGATTACGGCCCAAACGCATCATCCTTGTCGGAGTAAGCTCATGGGCAAGCACGATGTTCCCGATTGTATATTCCTGTACCCGCTCAAGCTCCTCCTGGGTAACGCCGTCGGCCAACATCTTGTCGATCTCTGTTTTGAGGATGCCGAGTACA
>WQXX01000147.1 GCA_009781535.1 Coriobacteriia bacterium
AGCTGCATGCCAGTCTCCCGCTGGGTCCCAGATCAGGTCTGGGGTGACAAAATAGAGCAACCGGCGCTTCTTCAGGAGAACTGTTAGAGGAAGCAAAAATGAAATGAAAAGGGCCGCCGCGATGGGTTCCAGCGCGGCGGCCCTTTTGTCTGCTCATCCTGATTGAAGGAAAATAGTGACATGTATTGCGTCATATTAAAAAGTACTCGAAACACCATTCGTTACCTCATGAATAAAAGTACTCGAAAGCCTATTCAAATAAATGAGTCTGTGATACACTAATTAAATCCAGATAGAGCTTCGGTAACAAACGTGCTTCGTTCTGGTAGTGAAGATCAAGTCGTTGCACATTGACGAGAACGTCTAGGGATCGGTGGGGGATTCCATTACGTAGGTGATATGCCACACCGCAGGTTGCTTAGCCAAGCCTCAGAAATGCCTCCCCCAGCACTGAGCAGCTTCGCTAGAGCTGACCTTCCAGAGGAGAGGGGACTGCTGCAAAGCCCCTCAATAGCCGCAGCAGTCTCCTTTCTTATTTCCGGAAACATTCATCCTATTACTGATCAGACTCCGCATCTATGCCCTGCAATCATCCAGGGCCAATCCTCTACAATATAAGCATGAACACACAAACCTTACATTCGGTCATAGAACAGATGCAGCAGACCATCAAGGCCCATGACCTGTTCGCCGGGCAACCCGACCCAACAGCTCCGCTTGTCCTCATGGTCAGCGGTGGTTCAGATTCGGTTGCGCTGGCGTACCTCGTAACGAGTCTTTATCCTGCAGCGCTTGCCAACTGTACGATCCTGCACGTCAATCACCTGCTTCGTGGCAAGGCAGCCTTTGAGGATGAAGCTTTTGTCCGTACGCTGGCTTGTGAACTCGGGCTGCGTTGCGAGGTGCATCAGGTGGACGTTGCCGCATTAGCCGCCGAGCGCCCTGGCAATGACAATGTCGAGCAACTTGGGCGCGAGGTGCGCTACCATCTGGCGTCTGTTCTTCTGGATCGCCTTTGTGATGAAACGGGCGTTAGGCGCGCCAAGGGTCTCATCGCCACCGCGCATACGCTTGATGACCGCGCTGAGACCTTCTTAATGCGCAGCACTGTGGGGGCTGGTTTGGGTGGATTGCGCTCCATCCCCTTTCGCAACGGACGCGTGATACGCCCCTTGCTCGACTGTACGCGCGCAGATTTGCGTACGTGGCTTGCGGCTGAAGGCAGAACATGGCGTGAGGACGAGACCAATACCGACACGGCGTATCTGCGCGCGTATGTGCGCCACGAGATACTCGCGCGCCTGCGCTTGCGTAACCCTCAGGTGCTGCAAACCCTTCGGCGTACGATGGATATACTTGCAGAGGAAGATGACTACCTTGCAACGCAGGCGCAGGCGCTGGAAGCGCAGTACGTCTCTGTTGCCCAGGCTGGTCCAGAATATGTCGAATCAGGCATAATTCCCAGCCTGGCAAAGACAAAATATGTCGAATTCGACATAAACGCTGATTGTCTGAAACCAAAATATGTCGAATCAGGCATAATCGCTGGTCAGACGGGGGAAAATTATGTCGAATCAGGCATAAATCCCGACCAGGCGGAGAAAAAATATATCGAATCAGGCATAAACGCAGCGTTGCTTGCAGAACCATTGCCTCTCGTGCGTCGCGTCCTGCACTCGGTGTGCAACCAGGTTATGCCGTCAAACCAGCGGGTGACCTTTGAGCACATCGAGGCAATCGCAACCCAGGGAGCTTCGCCTGGATTCGCGATCACTTTGCCGGGAGGCATACAGGTAAAAAACGAGTACGGTTATCTGCGGTTTTCTGCTGCTGAGAAAATTCCGATCAATCCTTCTTCTCCATCTTACGACCAGCGTATCAGACAACACACGCAAACATCCTACGAGCACACTGATAGGCCCCGGATCGAGCCCGGGGTGACAAGAACGAACGTCATTGCGAGACCTGCGCCAGCAGGTCGTGGCAATCCATGCTTCGGGTTTTTTGAGTGCGCTCTCATCAACGTCACCGACCTCACGGATAACCCGGTAGCATATGCAAAGGCACACGCGACGCCGACGACGATTTTCGTCGACGCAGACACGCTCGCTGGCGGTATGGACAACCTCCAACCACAATGGGGCTTGAGTCTTTCCACGTTTCGTGAGGGCGACCTTTTCTGTCCGCTCGGCATGGACGGCCACCATCGCCTGGTCAGCGACCTGTTCATCGACAGAAAGATTCCGGTCCGTCTCCGCAGCCGTATTCCGATATTGCGTGTAAACAACGAAATCGTTTGGGTAGTGGGAATCCAACAGGATGATCGTTATAAAGTTACCGAGAAAACAATTACAATGGTAGCCATCACGTATACTGGCGATAGCAACATCTACCTATCAGCATGAGCACACATTCCAAGCTAAACAGGCACGAGAAGTAACCGTATACTACACATGAGCAAGTTCGCTCTGAATCAGCAAGAAAGGGCAAGGACAGTGACAGACAGTATTCACCCCGACGTAAAATCGATCCTCTTTTCCAAGGAGGAGATCCACGAGGCGACGTTACGTATCGGCAAGCAGATCTCTAAAGACTATCAGGGCGAGAAGGTTCTTCTCGTAACGGTTCTCAAAGGCGCGTTCATCTTTATGGCCGATCTTGCGCGCTGCATCGATGGCGACGTGGAAGTCGACTTTATGGCGGTTTCCAGTTATGGAGCCGAGGCGAAAAGCTCAGGCGTGGTGCGCATCCTTAAAGACCTGAACGCTCCGGTCGAAGGGCGTCACGTCATCATCATCGAAGACATTCTTGACAGTGGTCTGACCTTGAAGTACCTGCTTAAGAACATCAAGGCACGCGGCCCGCTTTCGATTGAGATCGCAACCCTGCTTTTTAAGGAAGGCAAGCAACAAACACGTATCGATTGCAAGTATATTGGGTTACTGTGTCCCGACTACTTTGTGGTTGGCTATGGGCTCGATTATAATGAAAGGTATCGCAACCTGCCCTATATCGGCGTCCTCGACGAATCCGTGTATTCCTAATATACTGGTTTGTCGGGTTTTTGTGAAACCGATGATATCAGGCAAGCTAGCGGTACACTTCAAGGAAACAGCTGTAATGAATCAGGGAAGCGAGAATCGTGAAAAGATACTGGCTCAACAGACCATCTCTCAAGGAAGCGAGTAACGTGTGAAGATTCCCAAAACGCGCACACGGTTTGTTTACATAATATTAATGGCCCTCGTTGTGTTCTTCCTGGCGCAACAATTCTTCAGCAATGCGAATACGCAGACTGTCGAGAAGATTACCACCAGAGAGTTCGAAACCGCTGTGGAAAATTACGCGGTAGTCTCTGTTCAATATAACGCGATCTCAGGTACGGTCGAAGGCTATTATCTAAAAGACGGCGAGACGGATCCCAAAAAGGCGACGCCGTACTCATCGACATACGTAGACACCAAGAAACTGCACGAGATGATGGCCGACCATCCGGAAATCGACTTTGATATAAACGTTAAAAGTTCCGATATGCTTTACAGCATACTGGGGTACGCTGCACTCATTGTAGTATTCGGCGTCATCATCTTTATCTTGTTTCGACAGTTTAACAATGCGAACAATAAGCAGATGCA
>WQXX01000148.1 GCA_009781535.1 Coriobacteriia bacterium
ATGTATATGCTCGTTACGATTGCCGATGCGCAGATTATATGTCGGACACACGCAGGCAACCTACTAATCACCCACTAGGCCCCAGATCAGGTCTGGGGCGACATGAAATGTACATCAGTTTTATGTCGGACACACGCAGGCTACCTGCCATTCTCCCACTAGGCCCCAGATCAGGTCTGGGGCGACATTTTTCCTTAAAGCTCAATGATGTCTGCGGAGACGATCTTTCCGGCGTCAAGCGTGAGTACCATCACGCTTGACGCCGATTCACGCGGATAGTTGGGCGATCCTGGGCATAGGGTTAATACTGCCCCAACATACTCCTTTTTGGGCTTGTGCGTGTGTCCGTGGATGGCGATTCGCGGCAGCGGGTCGCCAGCAGCAAGCGCGCCGAGCCCTTGCCCGGCTAGCGCCGCCCTCATATCCTTGGGGCGATGGATCACCAAGGCCCGTACCCCATCGAATACCTTTGTGGCATAACCTCTTACTTCAGGTCCAAACTCATCATAGTCGCAGTTGCCCAGTACCGCGGTTACGGGAGCGATCATCTCAAGGTCATACAACACCGAGGGCGCACCGATGTCGCCCGCATGGATGATGTGGTCGCAATCTTTAAAAGCCTTATAGACTCCCCGGGGTAAGCCCCCGTGAGTGTCACTGATTATCCCGATGACAAACATACTTCTCAAGGGAACCGCAATAGATCGCCGCTATCTCATCAAGCGCCACGTCGACCTTACCTTCGATCACAAAGCGATCCCCGCCGACCTCACCGATAACGCTATAGGGCACAGCACGCTCGGCGAGCATGTCAAGGATCACTTCAACATTCTCGTCTGCGACACTGATCACGATACGGCTCTGGCTTTCGGAGAAAAGCGAAGCCACACCAGGCAGGTCGTCGTCAAGGGCAAGCGTTGCTCCCAGACCGCCGGCGATACAACTTTCTGCCAGAGCTATCGCAACACCACCCTCGCTGCAGTCATGAGCGCTTGCCAGCAAACCACAGCATACGGCGTCGCGCACCAGATTCTGTACATCTCCCTCAAGTTCAAGATTCAGAACCGGCGGAATACCGCCAACCACTCCGTGGCGCAACTTGAGGTATTCGCTACCGCCCATCTCGTCTAAGGTCTCACCAACCAGGATGATCGTGTCGCCTGCCTTTTTGAATGTCGAAGTGGCAACACGCGAAACATCTTCAATAACGCCGACGATACCGATGGCCGGTGTGGGATAGATCGCCTTGCCATAACTCTCGTTATAAAAACTCACATTGCCGCTGATGACCGGCACGCCAAAGAACTCACATGCGGCTGCCAGGCCTCGAACTGCCTTGTGGAAGGTGTAGAAGACCTCGGGTTTTTCTGGGTTGCCAAAGTTAAGGCAGTCGGTGATGGCTGCTGGCTCAGCGCCGACACATGCCAGGTTGCGCATGCTTTCTGCAAGGGCGATCTGCGCGCCAATATAAGGGTCAAGATAGCAATAACGCCCGTTGCAATCAGTCGACGTCGCGATACCGCGATTACTCAAACCACCACGGCTCGCGTCGCCTATCCGAATGACAGCCGCATCAGAACCCGGAGCGATAATGGTGTTGCCGAGCGCCTCGCTGTCGCACTGGTTGTAGATCCATGCGCGTGAGCAGATATTGGCGCTGGCAAGCAGGGCGAGCAGGGCGTCGTTGTAAGGAGCGGCATCCTCAGAATCCAAAGCTTCGTCCGCTTCATACACAAACGAAAGGTCCATCTTTTGCAACTCATTAAGATACGCCGGACGAGTCATCGCCGGATCATAGACAGGGGCATCCTCGATGAACGCCTCTGCGGGGATGTCAGCCACGATATCCGCGTCAGGCGGAAGCTGTGAGTCACGCACGATAAAGCGTCCAGTGTCGGTAATCGTTCCTACGCGCACGCAAGGTACGTTCCAACGCGCACAGGTTTCTTGGACTACAGCAAAGTCTTCTGGTTTTACGACAGCGAGCATGCGCTCCTGCGATTCGCTCACCATAACCTCGAAGGGCTGCATGCCGTCCTCGCGCTGCGGTACCGCACGCACGTCGACTTCGATGCCAACGCCGCCACGACCTGCCATCTCGCTTGTCGCACAGGTCATACCCGCAGCGCCCATATCGCTCAGCGCAACGAACTTCCCGGCTCTGAGCAGTTCCAGGCACGCCTCGATAAGATCCTTCTCGAGTGTCGGATTGCCTTGAGGCACCGAGTGTTCCTTGCCCTCATCCTTCTCGTTGAACTCGCTGCTTGCCAACACACTGGCGCCTCCGATGCCGTCGCGCCCGGTGCTTTCGCCCATGTAAACCGCATAGTTACCCGCGCCAGAGGCAACCGCCAGGGTAAGGTCTTCTTCCCGCATCACACCGATACTCATGGCGTTGATGAGACAGTTGCCCTCGTAGGCTTCTTCAAAGTACACCTCGCCACCGACGGTGGGAATCCCCAAGCCATCGCCGTATGAGCCGATGCCAGCAACCGCGCCTGCCAAAAGCTCACGCTGGCGTTGCTTGTCAAGCGTTCCAAAACGCAGCGAACCCAGAGAGGCAATCGGACGCGCGCCCATCGTAAAGATGTCACGCACGCAACCGCCAACGCCGGTTGCCGAACCGGCAAAGGGGTCATAGAAGCTCGGGTGGTTGTGTGACTCCATCTTGAATGCTACCGCCCAGCCTTCTCCCACGCTGATGACGCCAGCGTTCTCGCCCGGGCCCTGCAGCACATGCGCGCCTTCGGTCGGGAAGTACTTGAGCTGCTTTTTAGAGTGCTTATATGCGCAATGCTCGCTCCACATGAGTGAATACATATACAGTTCGGTCAGGCTTGGCACACGGCCCTGTGTGGCGACGACTCCCTGATATTCTTCAAGGGTCAACCCCAGCTCGACAGCTGCCTTAGGGGCGATTTCTGGATCGAGAATCTCGATATTGCTGGCTATGGGCGCGGGGATTGTCCTTTCGGTTGACGTGCTCATGTACACACCACCTCTTTCATTTTGTTGTCGAATTTGGTTTTCTGTTCCGTTTCTGTCAATCGGTTGCGTATCTGTTTCTACTACTCCAACACCCGTTGCTCTATTGTCTCTGTGAGTGCTTCTGCCATTCGGTTGATTCTGTCAGTCGATTGGCTTTTCGCCTGCTTTCGTTTTATCGTTTGCGGATCCCTGCTCCAGCCCCTGACCCATACGGTTCTTTGACTTGAGCATTCCTGCCCGATTCGTGCCCTTTTTGGCCGCCCTCTCCGCTTCGCGCGCTCGTTCTATCTCGCGTGCATACGCGGCGGCTTCGGTCTCATGCTTAATCTGCTTGGGGGTCTTCTTGCCACCTGATGCAAATTGCTGTGTATATGCCTTTTGCATGGGGCGGATTTTTGCTATGTCAAGGACAATGCCGCCGATTGCACAGAGATAAGCGGCTCCAAGACAGATCATCCATGCAGGTTGCGTAAAGAGCCCTGTCATCTGCGTGACCAGGGAAAGTATCACTGCAACCAGAGCGATGCCCATCAGTATCCAATAGATCCTGCGGAGCTTTTTAAACTCGGGAGTTTGAGGCTGATTGGGGTTTTGCATCCTGCCAAAAAAACCTGTTTTTTGAGGCTCGG
>WQXX01000149.1 GCA_009781535.1 Coriobacteriia bacterium
AGAGGTGGACTGGCACGTTGCTTGCGTGTGTCCGGCAGAAAGCTGATAGCGAGATAATGGTGTATTGATACGTTAATGTCGCCCCAGACCTGATCTGGGGCCTAGAGGTGGACTGGCACGTTGCTTGCGTGTGTCCGGCAGAAAGCTGGTCGTACAATGGTTGCTATGAAAAAATCGGCGCTTCACAATAAAACCCTGCTCCAGAAGGGGCAGTATATCCTGCTTGTCGCGGGTTCTCCTCAGGGAGTCTCCACTGAACTGTTGTCCGAGCTGGCAGATGGCGCGACTTTCACGCTTGGCGTGGACAGTGGAGCGAATCTGGTGCACGCGGCGGGATTGAAGCTTGACTATCTTGTCGGAGATTTGGATTCGGTTGATGATGTGGCGTTAGCTGCGTATCTGGCAGACGGTTGCAAGGTTCTTGCTGCTGACGCTTACAAGGACGAGACCGACCTTGAACTCGCGATGGTGTTGGCTGAATCATTGCCAACGGATTTGCTATTGACATCGCAGCCATCGGAGCTGGGATCGGCTTTGTCATCATCGGAGTTGCCATCGGCGTCGCCATCATCTGAGCTTTCACCAGTGCTGCTGCCAGTGCAGGATTTGTCGCTTGTGGTGACGAATGCCCTTGGCGGACGCGTGGACCATGAGCTGGCGGTATTGGGCGTTCTCATGCGCAGCGTTCACCTGAAGCCGATCATTGTTGAAGATGGAGTTATGGTGGTTTTTCTCGGTGCTGAGTCGGTTGGGGATGGAGAGAATAAGGCGAGGGCGCAGCTTTGCATTAATGAAGTCGGCGCGCCCTTGGACACACTTGTCTCAGTGATTGCGCTTGGGGGAGAAGCGCTTGTATCGGAGATGGGGTTTGTGTGGGAGCTTGACTATGTGCGCCTGCGTCCGTATGATCCACGCGGGGTTTCCAACAGGGTACAAAGTCCGGGCGCGTGCATCACGGTTCATGAAGGTACTGTCGCAGTATTCCTGTATTCCTGAGGAAACAAGCCTGGGACGACATAAAGAATATGCCAGGTTTTTGTCGGACATACGAAAGAATCCTACAGCTCACCCTATAACCCCCAGATCAGGTCTGGGGCGACATGAAAAGCACTATGGATTGCTACGCACCCTACGTCGTATTCCTGAGGAATATAAAAAGCCGGCTTGGTCGCACGCGACCAAGCCGGCTTTTAAAGGCGCTTTGTAACCCTCTAGCCGCGGACGACCTTTCCGGCTTTCAGGCACTTCGTGCAGATGTTGACCTTGTGGGCATACCCATCCTCGACAATGGTGAGCTTTTGGATATTCGGGTTGACCACACGATTGGTCACTCGGTGCGAATGGCTGACATTGCGCCCGGCGGACGGGTGCTTGCCGCAGATGGAACAAACCTTGGACATCGTAAACTCCTTATTCTGACGACGCTCCCAACTTGCAGGGAATCCAGTGGGAGGCGCAATAACCGTAAAAAATAACGTTACCACAGAAACCCGAAAATGGTACCACACCTTTATGTGCTTTACAAGGACACATCGCGGGTCTATACTTACCCATTCGTGGAAAAATGGTTTTGAGGTGGCGTGTGAGATGAAGCCAAGCCGAAAGGCAAGGTTTCCAAGAAGAAAGACTTTGCTGGTGTTAAAGCTCAAAGGCTATCTAAAGCCCTTCATACTAAGTCTGCTTCTGGCGTTCGTCCTGCTGTTTGTGCAGGCGATTTGCGACCTCAACCTTCCCAACCTCATGAGCGACATCGTCAACGTGGGCATCCAGCAAGGGGGCGTGGAGGAGACATCCCCACGCGCTATCAGCAAAGACGGTTATGTCTTCGTCCGCATCTTTTTGGATGACGAGGGCAAGACGCTTTTCGATGACTCATACACGCTGGTCGCCGGCAAGGATGCAGACCCTTCCGGCAAGACCTATGCCTCATTGTACCCTGCCTCAGAAAACGCCTCTATCTATGTGCTCAAACCGGGCATTTCGAACGGAGAGCGCCAAAAACTTGATGAAGCTTTCGGTATTGCCGCATGGACGATGGTCAACCTGTTCAAGCAGGTTGCCGACAATCCGGACTTTGTCTCTCCGTTTGGCTCGGCAGGCAATCAAACCCCTGCGGCCACCGGCACCACCGGCACCACCGGCGGAATCGGCGCCACCGGCGCCACCGGCGGAACTGAAGGAGCCGACCAGACCGACCAGAACACCGGCTTGACAGACATCGACCTTACAGAGATCTACAAGCTCATCCCGATGCTGGAGATGCTCGCGCAGTATCAGCCAAAGCTGCTTGATGACGCCCGCGAGGCGGCAAGAAACATCGATGAGCTCATGCGCGACCAGACGTCGACGGTATTCACCGGCGCGTTTTACAAAGACCTCGGCATGGACATGGAGCGCATCGAGATGAACTACATCGTGCGTATCGGTCTGATCATGCTGCTTGTCACTGTTATCAGCGGTGCTGCGACCGTGCTTGTGGGCTTTTTATCCTCGCGCATCGGCGCCGGAGTCAGCCGCAACCTGCGGCACGACATCTTTGCCAAGGTCTCCGACTTCTCCCATACGGAGTTCGATCGCTTCTCCACCGCCTCGCTCATCACGCGTTCGACCAACGACGTCACGCAGATGCAGATGGTGCTCACGATGGGTATCCGCATGATCTGTTACGCGCCCATCATGGCTATCGGTGCAGCGATCATGGCGATGCAGAAATCCCTCTCGATGAGTTGGACCATCGGCATCGCGATCCTGTTTTTGCTCTGCCTGATCATCGTGCTTCTGATCATCGTGATGCCCAAGTTCAAGATCATCCAGATTCTCATCGACCGTCTCAACCTTGTCGCGCCCGAGACGCTTAACGGTCTTATGGTCATCCGTGCGTTCGGGCGCGGCAACTTCGAGAGGCAGCGTTTCGAAGCCGCCAACTGGAATGTGACCAAGACCAACCTGTTCATCCAGCGCGCGATGGTGGTGATGATGCCTATCCTCATGATCTTCATGAACGGTCTGATGGTGCTCATCATCTGGGTCGGCGCGCACCAGGTTGCTCAGTCCACGATGCAGGTGGGCGACATGATGGCGTATATGCAGTACGCGATGCAAGTGGTTATGAGCTTCATGTTCATTGCGATGATGTTCATCTTCATCCCGCGCGCGAGTGTGTCAGCCGGGCGTATCGCTGAGGTTTTAGAGACCGAGCCAGTCATCAAGGATCCGGAGACACCGCAGTCGATGGATCAAGACCAACGCGGACGTGTGGAGTTCCGTTCGGTGGACTTCCGCTTCAACGCTGCGGAGAATGACGCACTCAGCAGTATCTCATTTATCGCCGAGCCCGGCACGACGACCGCATTTATCGGCTCCACGGGCTCCGGCAAGTCGACCATTCTCAATCTGATCACGCGCTTCTACGACGTGTCGGCTGGCGCGGTGCTGGTCGGCGGCGTCGATGTGCGCGAGATGACGCAGCATGAGCTGCGCTCGCGTCTTGGTTATGTACCCCAGAAAAGCGTGCTGATGGCTGGCACCATCGCGGAGAATATCGCCTATGGCAAACCTGAGCTGACATACGAAGATATTGAAAATATCGCTGCAATCGCTCAGGCAAGCGA
>WQXX01000150.1 GCA_009781535.1 Coriobacteriia bacterium
GAGAAGATACCCAAAGTGAGTTTGTTGCCCATGCTATAACTCCCATTCATACCTTTTGTATGGTGTTCCCATGTGTATCCTTCTCCTAACATTTCGCGAGCAGCTATGGTCCCAGCAAGTCAAGCGGAACGATGTGAACGCCATCGCTGCGTGTTGCGGAAAAGCCTGAAGTCGCGCACAAGATCATCAGGAATGATGGCTGGGGAAGAACCCCGTCCATTCTCTCTCTGAGTCGAATCAGGTTTGCAGCTGCCGTATCGAACTGGTGCATGCCCATTTTCACCTCGATTGCTCCCCACCTACCATCGTTGAGCTGTATGATCGCATCTATCTCAAAATCCTTTTCGTCTCTGTAATAATATACTCTGCCATCCAGGACGCTGGAGTAAACATCAAGGTCTCGGACGCATAAAGACTCAAAGAGCAGCCCTGTTGTCTCTGGGTCGCGCAATAACAAAGCTGGTGTAGCCGACATTGCAGCAACTGCCAGAGATGGGTCAACGAAATGCCTGAGAGGCATAGTACGAATCCTTGTTTTTGAACGCAGGCTCTCGGTCCAAGCCTCTTGCTCAACTAACACAAAAATCCGCTTGAGTGCTGTCAGATAGCTTTGGATACTACGCTCGGAGACACCTCGTTCATCATCAAGGTTTCTCGTAATGTCATCTCGAATAGTGGATATCTTTGCAGGTGTTGTCACCGTTCGCGCCAGCGACCGGAGGACGAGCCGAACCTTGCTTGGGTCACGTTCCACGCCGTCTGCTCTCGAAATGTCTGAATGTGCCAATGCGTCAATATAATCCCGAGATACAGCAAGCGCAGCATCGTCATCCAGATCAAGGATGCCAGGCCATCCTCCGCGGCAAATAAGTCGTATGGCTTTTTCATAATTCAGGCTCGACGGCTGTGGAGTGGGTTCCTCTCCATTGAAAAGTGCCTTCAGGGACACCGCCCCTGTTGAGTCGCCAGATTCGAAAAGTGTCATGGTGCGCATTTGTACTCGGCTGATACGACCGGTACCGGTATGTGACGGCTCTACCGTTGGGGTGGCAGAACCTGTGAGAATATATAGCCCCCTTCTTCCTGTCTCGTCAATCCTTCGACGAATCCTGTCCCAGATATCGGGTGTGTCTTGCCATTCGTCAATGAGTCTTGGATACTCGCCATCTAATACCAAGCTAGGAGCGAGTCTGTATAGTTCGCGGGTCTCAGGGACATCCATATTTACTGATGATTTTGTATGATACAACCCCGTGGTACTCTTTCCGCACCATTTGGGCCCAGTAATTAGGACTGCGCCTGATGAAGCAAAGCGCTCCTCAATCGTTTTATCGATAATCCTTGAACGGTATCTACTGATATCCATATCAAAACCTGTTCTATCGAATATGAAAACTCAGTTGCAATGATACCATATTGCAGGATTTACGCAACAATCGTTGCAGAGTTTACGCCAATTTCGTTGCAGGAATTACGTAAGAATCGTTGCAGAGTTTACGCCAATTTTATTGCCGGATTTACGCAATTTCCGTTGCCGGATTTACGCAACTGCACTCGTCAAGCTAGGTAACTTGTGTTGCAGGATCGCACTTGTCGCGAGGCGGGCTTTCAAACAAGAATTCGCGTGCTATCAGTTATTTCATATCTGGAAATCGCTGTTATGGTATACAATTGATGCATCTGCCAGCTTTGCTATGAAGCAATCAGGTTGATTGGAGATACCATGAAAGCGATTAAATGTGAGCTCTGTGGTTCTAACGAGCTCATCAAGGACGAAGGATATTTTGTCTGTAAATACTGCAAGACCAGATATACATTGGAAGAGTCTCGCAAGCTGTTCGTAGAGGTAACAGGCACTGTTCAAATCGACAGGTCAAACGATGTAGAAAAACTCATGAAAAATGCGCGACAAGCCTATTCGGATAAGCATTATGAAGAAGCCTTGACTCTTTACTCCAACGTCACATACGTCGATCTGGACAACACAGAAGCCATTTTATTCAAAGGCTTGTCTTTGTCTTGGAGCGGGACAATCGAATCCCCTAAACATCGGGAGGTGTATAACGCATACACACGGGCAGTAACGCTTCTGCATGAACAAGTCGGAGACGCGAAGGAGTTTTTCGACTTTGTGACTAATGCACAGCTTGCAGCAAGGAGCGCCTTGTCGAATATATGCGATATGTTCGTTAATGGTTATTGTCAAATGTCGAAAGCACCTGCCCTATCGCTGTCCGTAGGTGCGCTCGATCGTATGTACGCAACCATGCAGGATACCTTGAAGGGTCTTGCCTCGATGGTTTTATCCATGGCAAAAACAGCATTCGAACTTGTCGGCGATTTCAGCCAAGCCGATGATGAATACTTTGAGGCGCAGAAGCTATTCCTGGGTGCTGCAAAAGACTTTCTGATAAAAGCGAACCTACTTCCTCATTTTGAGAAAAAAGAACGGGATGCTCTCCTTCAAAGAATCCAAACCGTCAGGCAAGAAAAGTACTGGGCTGATCACCCGGACGAGCACAGGATCCATCTCGAGAAGCAGGAACGCATCAAGCCCCTCATGGATCGGAAGGCAGCGCTTGAAGAAATTCACAACGCTCTCGGTGTTTTCAGCATAAAAGAGAAGAAAGCACTGTCAAACAGGATTGCTTTAATAGAAGAAGCGATTGCGAGAATCAACAACGAATAATCGCGCCAGCGGTTTTTGCTATACTATCTTGGTTTCCTCTGCTTCACAGCTCGTGTGCTCTACAGCCCAAATGCTACACCGCTCGTGTGCTCTGCAGTTCGTATGCTCCGCAGCTCGCGTGCTCTACAGCCCAAATGTGCAACCTACAAAAGATCCGGCTTCAACATGATTGGCATGGTTATTCATATCAGGTTTACCGAACGAGAGAGAAAGAGAGGTGAGGTCATAAGGTGAAGGAATCAAAAGGTTTGTCAATCAAGAGGATACTTGCTTTCGCAACCGGTGACATCTTCGGGGGCGGAGTATTCAATATCATCAATTTCATCTATCCGGGCTATATCGTGCTGGCAGTCGGGATGCCTGCCTATCAGGCAGGGGTCATCATCCTTATCGCACGCATCTTCGACGCTGTCATCGACCCCTTACTGGGTTTCATCTCAGACAGGTTGCGCGTCAGGTTCAAAACACGTCGGGTTTCGATGCTCATCTGCGCGCCGCTTGTGGTGCTGTCGATGTTCATGATGTTTTATCCCTATAGCGACCCCAGCGTGACGGTCCGGTTCTGGGCGGCTTTGATGTCGTACATCTTCTTCTGCTTCATTCAATCGTGCATCATGATCCCGTATTACTCACTTGCCAGCGAAATGACGGAAGACTATACCGAGCGGGCGCGTCTGACAACCGTGCGTCTCGGCTTTTCCATCTTCTCCTCGATCGTCTGCGTCGCATTGCCGGGTATGATCATCGGTGCGTATGAAGGCAACTTCGGATACATCGTCATGAGCCTTGTCTTCGGCACGGTATTCATGCTCTGTATCGCGGTGACGGGGTTCTTTGCCAAGGAGGGGATACCTGCGCCCACCAAGGCAGAACCGTTCCGCTTCATGGATCTGGTCAAGCC
>WQXX01000151.1 GCA_009781535.1 Coriobacteriia bacterium
GCTTCTTTCCGGGTTATTCTTTCGCACTGATAGTGTAAGATTTTCCTTGTGCTATTGTACCCCTATCAGAAGTAAGTAGACCATGACACGTCATTTTAGACCATCTTTCAGCCAGCTTTTTGTTGGGCACACGCCATTTTGCCTTTGCACACACTATTCATGCTTGTATTTTTACCGTATACGTCTTACAATTATGTAAGACGTGCGAAGAACGGAGCAGTATGTTCGACGTTATAGACGTTAATCCGCGCATAAGTAAACGACACCCAGAAATCTTGGAAACCGACATCTTGAGCGCTTGGAAGAACGCATTTGTTATTGTTGAACGGAGTGGTGCCCCCCTCCCTGATGCAGTCCTTGTAGCCCTTGGATCAGACACAAAGGGCAGGCTTATCGAGATGGTCGGCTCAGTGACAAGAAGCGGGACTGTACATATCTTCCATGCGATGACGCCACCTTCAAAAAAGACCCTTGAAGAAGTCGGATTCGAGAGATAGGAGCTTATTATGGGAATAGTGACGAAAAACGGTGTCGAACTAACTGACGAGATGATAGAACGTATCGCTGGGGCGTTCGAGAGTGGCGAGTGGCTTGGCACGGAAAGCAGGATTGTGCAGGGTCGACCGCTAATGCTTAGAGAAGAACTTCAGTCGGTGACCTTTAAGGCACCGATCAGAAAAATTGCTGCTTTAGATCGGAAGGCGGCAAACCTTGAAATGAGCCGCTCTGACTATCTTCGCAGACTTCTTGATGAGGATTTGGCTACTGCCTAGCAGCATCTTCAGCATACAAAGCTGGCTTGGGTGCGAATCGCGTTTTGGGGATTGAATAACACGAGGGGTAATGCAAGGGGTAGTGCGTAGGATAATGCGAAGGACAATCTGCATATTGGTCTGTCTGCTCGTCAGCGCGCAGTTGCTGTTTGTCTTTCCGCAGGAGGCTGAAGCCGCAACCACCCCCGCCACCTCCGAATCGGCGGGCGCGGCGGGGGCGGCAACAACCAGCTTTGCGGCAATCGAAACAACTGACAGCAGGGCTGCAACTGCGGCGGGTGCGACGACGACTGCTTCAGTCACAGCCAATGACTGGCAGAGCGCGTATTCTGTATTGATCAACGCATTTGCCGACTTTGAGAAAAGCGGCTACACGGTTTATAACCAAAGCGTGATCGGAGACACCCGACTTGTCTCTGAAGAAAACTGGGACAGCAGATTCAACTGGATGGACAATGGGATACGAAGCGAAAAGCTTTGTTATTGGTTGCATGACATCAACGGCGACGGTACGCCGGAACTTTTCATCGGCACCCAACACGCGGACGACACGTCGGGCGCTACTACAGGAAGCACGCCGACCATCTACGAGATATACACCGTACAAGACGGAAAAGCAGTCCTGATTGTGCAGCCGCTCAGCAGGTACGAAGAAGTCCTCGTCTACCGCAGTGGAACCATTGTCGTCCAGGAAGCTCGCTACACCAACAACATGTTTCCTATAGCCGGGATTGCTTTCTGTGTGCAGAGGGACTGGTATTATCAGGCGACGCCAAACAACGCCTATGCTTGTGTCGCCGGGTATGAGGCAAGCTATCCTCTCCATCAGAACTGGCCTCTCCCCTTTCCATATTCGGAGCAATGGGAGTACAGAAGACTGCTGCCGGAATCGAGAATCGCCCAGGAAGCAAAAGGCGACCTGATAACCCAGACAGACTACTTTGTCGGCGTGAGTGCATTCGGCAATGTCAAGACCGATTTGAGCTGCCGGGTCGGTTATGCATCAAAACATACCCCGGCGAATCTCTCGTACGCATTCTATCTCGAAAATTATGTGCCAAACCATATGGTCTTTACACCGGAGGAGGCTTTGCCGCTGGACAAATGGCCTTACGCTGTCATCAAAACGGTGTCTCTCCCTTATCGGCCAACTATTATCAGCGGGCTTGGCGTTTCTTACCTGCGGACGGATTGGAGCCTCGGGTGGCTGAATGGCGACGCGCGTGAGTTTAATTACGAACTGGCAAAGGTGTGCATGTTGCTCTCGCGGGTCGTTTATGTGGATGACGAGAACCGCCAACTCAACGAGTGTCTACGGCTTCTCGGCATACCAGAGGCCGGCGCTAAACGCGTCTCGGCAGCCGGCGTGCTGTCGTCGATTCGCTACTCGATTACAAGCATGCGCCTTGCAGGCAGCGACAAAAACCTCGTGGTGGTTGTCTGCCAGGGAACCAACGACCTTTTGGAATGGGGCAGTAATTTCGAGATCCAGGAGCAGGATGGGGATCACAGCGGCTTTCGGCGGGCGACTGACGAGCTGCTAGCGGACATCAAGGCTTACATGCTCGAGAAGAGTATCCCGTTGGACGCGGAGAATACCGTCTACCTCGTCACTGGACATTCGCGGGGCGGGGCGGTTTCGAACATTCTGGCGAAAGAGCTGGTTGCGGGCGGCTACGGCAAACCGGAGCAGATCTTTGCCTACACCTTTGCTTCGCCGAACACAACCCTAAATAATGTCACTCCGGCGGATCATCCGAATATCTTTAACATCATCGATCCTGAAGACCCGGTGTGCAGCATTCCGACCCATATAACAAGCACAGCGAGCATTATGCAGGTCGCACGGAGATATGGCGTGACAATGGCATATTCCAAAAATGATTTTCCCACCTGGCCGGCTGGGCAGAAGTACCATTACCCAACCGGCTGGGCAGAGGCAAACAGCCTGAACTACCTGACGGGAGGGCATCATCACTACGACAGTTATGTCGCGTGGTTGGAGTTTGCCCCGCCTGTAAGACAGTAAATTCTGCGCGTCATTACGGTTGCCAACATATAGGTTTTCTGTCGGACACACGCAAGCATCCTGCAAGACGACCACTAGGCCCCAGATCAAGTCTGGGGCGACATCAAAAGATTGCCAACACATAGGTTTTCTGTCGGACACATGTACGATACCTGTCAGCTGACCTCTAGGCCCCAGATCAAGTCTGGGGTGACATCAAAAGGTTGCCCTACTTACTGCGGGGTGACGCAAACAGGGCTGCCGGTGCCGGAAAGGCGTATGCGCCAGATTCCGCCATCGTCTGAGTAGAAATACAACCAGTCGCCCGAGACGCAAGGGCGCCCAAAGGCAAGCGCGTCCGTATTGCCAACAAACAGCTTGGCGTTGTTGCCGTTGATGTCGCACCTGTATATGCCGTCCAGCGTGGAATAGTAGATAAAACCATCGTAGACAGCAAAGTCGAGATAAGAGCCAAAAGACTCTCCAGACAGCAGAAGCGTATCTTTTCTGGTGTTTAGGTCAAAGCGATGGAGCTCATGATAATAATTCCGAGAGAATCCGGAATAGCTCGTCGGATCAAACAGCGCATAGAACAGCGAGCCGTCCACTATCCTCATCGACGCCAGGATATACGGCGCACCAGTTGGGTAGATAACAAGCAGCTCCCTGTCCAGATCGGTGATGCTGGCTCGAGACAGACTATCCATGTATACCCCGAATTGGTGCACAAAATAGATAAAGTCGTCATGCACCACCATGGGGTTTGTTATGAA
>WQXX01000152.1 GCA_009781535.1 Coriobacteriia bacterium
CCGGCGGGCGGTGGAGGTGGTGCGGCTGGTTGGGAAAGGTTGTTTCCGCAGTTGTTACAGAACCGGACCGCCAAGGCGTTCTGAGCTCCGCAGCGTGAGCATGTCTGAAGCGCCATCGAGGCTCCGCAGTTGTTGCAGAAATTGCCCGTACCGGCTGGTTTGCCGCACGCGGGGCAGATGGTCGTCTTGCTTTCGATGGTGCCTTTCCATACGGTCGCATTCTCGGCTGCCTGGTCGATATTGCGCTTCATAGCCTCAGCGCGCATCCTGGCTACATAGACCTGCTGGCGCGGCGCACACTGGGTGCATAGCCCTTCGTCTTCGTTCCAGCACTGGTCGCACACATGGGCGTTGCATTGAGGGCAACGATGGAAGTGCTGACGAGCCTCGTTTTGCGCACGTTCGAAGGCAGCTTCGTGTTCTTTCAGCCATGCGGGACTTCTGTTCTCGTAGCGATTGGAAAGCAGGTCGGCGCCGCGTTCTGCTCCATAACCGAGAGTTGAGGTTCTGCCGCCGATAAGGCCACCGACCAAACCTACGCCCTGGCCAACACCACGCAACAAACCGCCTTTTTTGTACGAATCAGACTGAACGAAGCTTGACTTATAG
Organism: Coriobacteriia bacterium; assembly: GCA_009781535.1. GTDB lineage: Bacteria > Actinomycetota > Coriobacteriia > Coriobacteriales > UBA8131 > WRHU01. Next base: position 610 of record WQXX01000152.1, read on the forward strand.
CCGTCGTTGCAGATGTCACAGAAAAACGTGAACTGGAAACCTGCCTCTGATGATTCATCACTGAAATTACGGGTAAACGACCGTAGCATTTGATCACATCCTTTTCTTTATTTTTTAAGCTTTTTCCCACACGCAGTGCACATGGCATTATCAAAAAATTGCATCTCTTTACAACGAGAATTGGGGCAAACGATCATGAGTCCGGCTCCGCATACCTCACAGCGCTCGGCGACGAAGGTTTGCGCTTTACAGACTGGGCACGCCACATATAGAGGTCGTAAACAGCCCGAGCAAACTGCCTGCCCTTTTTCTATTGGTCGCCGACATTTTGGGCAACTATATCCGAAGGGGTTGATGCTATGGCAATTGAAGCAGAGGCGCGCGTCACGATCGACCAAGGTACCACAGTGGATACAAGGTTGTTTATAGCTTGCCATTGTTCCTCCCTCATTCTGACCTGCGTCGCACTCGATGTTTGTTGAGTGTGTGTTTAGTATACAACCAATGGAGCATTGGGAAAAGGACAAGCACGTTAGGAAAAGGTTAAGCAGCTGAGTACACGATGAATGCGTATTCATGATAAGATTTATTTTTGCAGCAGTATTCGCTTCTGCAATACAATGAGATGAGTTGTTGGTCAAGGACCAGGGAGGTATCATGAGCAAAAAATGGATAATTGGGTCGTTCCTTCTGGGCGGCGCTATTGGTGCGACGGTTGCGCTGTTGTTCGCACCGCGGTCTGGCAGCGAAACGCGTGCGCTCGTAGCCGACAAGGTTGAAGAAGCTTGGGGGCAAGGGCAGCTTTACACAAAGAACGCCTATGCGAAGATCCAGCCGGTTATCAGCCAAAAGAACGATGAACTTCGCGAGAAGATCGAAAACGCTCGTGCAGCTATCGCCGAGCAGGTTGCCAAGAATGCAGCTGCTGCATGCAACGCAATCAACGAAAAAGTGCCTGTGGCAAGTGAGAAAATCACCCAGGCCGTCGACGTGGTCAAGGGAAAGATCGATGCTGCCGCTAGTAAAAAAGTAGCAGACGACGCCGTTGAGGCCCCTGAGGCTACCGACGCTGCCGCCATCTAGGCGTCAGATACGCGGTACAGGTATTTAATAACAAGATAGAACGCTTTCATGCTTGAGAGCAGATTCGTTCGAGAAAACCTTGAGGTTGTCCGCGAGGCCATGCGTTCGCGCAACAAGGACTGGGATGCACAGGCTTTTGTTGAGATGGACGCGCGGCGGCGCGCGCTCATCGGGCAGATAGAAGCGCTCAAGGCTGAACGGAACAGCCTGTCCAAAAAGATCGGCGAGCTGATGCGCGCCGCCGCACGGGCAAAAACCGTGCAGGCTGCTGGCGCATCGACCGCGCAAGATGGAACCGTGCAAGGTGGAACTGCGCAAGGCGGAACTGCGCAAGGCGGAGTTGTGCAAGGTGGAATCGTGCAAACCGGAATCGCGCAAGGCGGAGTCGTGCAAGGCGGAATCGTGCAAGCCGCACAAACCGCAACAATCCAACTGGAAACCGGCAAGACGGCCGTGATCCAACTGGAGTCTACACAGTCGGCGGCAGACGCCCTCAAGGAGCGGGTGCGGCTTAACAACGTCGAGATCGAGGCTCTTGAAGCCCAGCTTGCCGATGTCGAGGCGGCTTTAAACCTTGAGCTCCTCTCGCTTCCAAACCTTCCGAGCGCAACGACGCCTGTCGGTGCGAGCGAGGAAGACAACATCGAGGTGCGCCGTTGGGGCACGCCGCGCTCGTTTGCCGAGGATGGCTTTGAAGCGCGTCCGCACTGGGATCTGGGCCCAGAACTGGGTATCATCGATTTCGAGCGCGGCGCAAAACTTGCCAAGTCGCGTTTCATTCTTCTGGGTGGGTTGGGCGCCCGCCTCGAGCGTGCGCTGATCAATTTCATGATCGATACCCACGTCTCGCGCGGCTACAAGGAATGGTGGTGCCCGCTGCTTGGCAACGCCGACACGCTCACGGGTACCGGCAACCTCCCTAAATTCGAAGAAGACCTGTTCAAGACCACCACCGGCATGTACCTTATCCCTACCGCCGAAGTCATGCTTACGAACATACACCGAGGCGAGGTTCTCAACTCAGCAAGCCTGCCGTTGCATTACTGCGGCTTTACCCCGTGTTTTCGCGAGGAAGCGGGCAGCGCCGGACGCGACACACGCGGGCTTATCCGCGTGCATCAGTTCGACAAGGTGGAGATGGTCAAGTTTGCATCCCCAGAGACCTCGTTTGACGAGCTGGAGGGCATGGTCGCCGATGCGGAGAATATCCTGCAACTGCTCGGGCTGCCGTATCGCGTCATCGTGTTGTGCACGGGCGACATGGGATTTTCTGCCACCAAGACCTATGACCTTGAGGTCTGGCTGCCGTCGTACAACAACTACAAGGAGATAAGCTCATGTTCCAACTGCTCAGATTTCCAGGCGCGGCGTGCGAACATCAAATATCGTGAGAGCAGCGAGTCTGGAGAAAAGACAACCGGCTACCTCCACACATTGAATGGATCCGGACTTGCCATCGGTCGCACAATGGCGGCGTTGATCGAGAACTACCAGAACAGCGACGGCTCCGTGACGGTTCCAGCGGTATTGCGCCCCTATATGGGTGGAATCGAGTGCATCAGGGCCGAATAGCCCCAGCAAGAAACAGCAGGGAGATGCCGATTCATTTTCTTTGTCACCCCGGGCTCGATCCGGGGCCTACAGGGACGATTGTTGGCTGATTGCGTATGTTGTCAAAAGAATTAATCGTCAGACGGTAGCCAAGAAGAAACGAGTGTTGGTTTAGCTTCAGTAAGCCAAACCAGGAACCTGCTCAGCATAGTCCCATCCAGAAGCAAGGATACAAGCACATGCATATCACACCTGCCGAGGTCAGCGAGACCCTTGCGATGGTCTCAAGGCACCATC
>WQXX01000153.1 GCA_009781535.1 Coriobacteriia bacterium
CAGGGCATGGTCGATATCCAGTTTCTGCAGCATCTCATCCGACCATCGGCGCTCCCGTATATCCAGTAACTGCATCCCGGATGCGTCGGACACCTCTGTTGCGAACTGACCTGTGAGTTTATAGCGCAGGTAGTCCTTCGGCAACAGGATGTGGCGGCAGCGTTCATAGAGATGAGGTTCGTGTTTCTTAACCCAGAGGATCTTGGATGCGGTAAAACCGGGAAGGGCAGGGTTTGCGGTGATTTCGATAAGCCTTTCGGCGCCAACTGCCCGCGTGATATCCTCGCATTCAGCCTGCGTGCGCTGGTCGCACCAGATGATAGAAGGGCGCAGCACCTCACCGTCTTTGTCGAGCATTACCAATCCGTGCATCTGCCCTGATATCCCAAGTCCGACGATGTCGTTTTTATGTGGCATCGCTGAGGTGACCTCGCGCAAGGTCGCAATCGTCGCCTTCCACCAGTCGGCTGGATCCTGTTCTGCCCATCCGTTGTGCGGCTGTGCCATAGGGTATTCCTGCATCGCCGATGCGATGGTCCTTCCGGTCGCATCAAGTAGAAGCGTTTTAATACTGGATGTTCCAAGGTCGATGCCGATTACATATTTCATGGAAGTCGTCCTCCAACTCCACAGCGTCTATCAGTCAAACAGGATCTGATTCATAACCGCTTGCAGGTATTCCTGCCGTCCACTACCAGGGAGTTCCGGTTTCCCAAGCATTTCTGCGTAAGCGGACAAGTCGGCGAGGCTGGTGTTGCCATCACGTATCTTCTTGCCGATGCCGCTTTCGTAGCTGCTATAACGTTGCCTGACAAAGCGATCGATACGGCCATCTTCGATGAGTGCTGCAGCCTTGATAAGACCAAGCGCAAAGCTGTCCATTCCCAAAATATAGGCATGGAACATATCCTCGCAGGTATAACTGGGTCTGCGGTTCTTGGCATCGAAGTTCAGCCCTCCGGTCAGACCTCCAGCTCGTAGCACCTCATACATGCAAAGTGTTGTGTCATAGACGTCAAAGGGAAACTCATCGGTGTCCCAGCCCAGAAGCGGATCTCCTGTATTGGCATCGATGCTGCCCAACATGCCGTTCATAGCAGCAACGCGCAGGTCATGCTGGAACGTGTGTCCTGCGAGCGTGGCATGATTAGCCTCGATGTTCAGCTTGAAGTCCTTGTCGAGACCATAGCGCCGCAAAAATCCGATAGCCGTTGCCGCGTCAAAGTCATACTGGTGTTTCATGGGCTCCTTCGGTTTTGGCTCGATATAAAAGTCACCTTTAAAGCCGATACCACGCCCATACTCCACCGCCATTGTCATCAGACGCGCGCAGTTATCCAGCTCGAACTGCATATCGGTATTCAGGAGTGTCTCATACCCTTCTCGTCCGCCCCAGAACACATATCCTTTGCCATCGAGTTTTACCGTGATATCCAGGGCTTTTTTGATTTGGGCCGCCGCGAAGGTGAATACATCGGCACTATTCGAACTGCCTGCCCCGTTCATATAGCGGGGGTTTGTGAACATGTTCGCAGTCCCCCACAGGCACTCGATACCTGTCGCTGCCATCTTTTCCAGAATATGGTCTGATATCTCATCAATCCGGCGGTTTGTTTCAAGGAGGTTATCGGTTTCAGGTGCGATATCCACATCGTGGAAACAGAAGTATCCGACTCCCAGTTTTTCCATGAACTCAAACCCTGCCTCCACTTTGGCGTGGGCGTGTTCCATAGTTCCGGGGACGGCGCCAAAGCTCTTATCGGCGGTGTCACGTCCGAACATGTCTGTTCCACCACCGCCCAGATTGTGCCACCACGCCATAGCGAACGGTAGATGATTCTTCATCGTCTTGCCGAGGACGATTCTTTCCGCATCATAGAACTTGAATGACAGTGGATTCTTGCTTTTTGGGCCTTCATACATGATTTTGCCGATGGTATTGAAGAAATCCATAGCTTTATCCTTTTTCCATTCGTAACACAGTTTCAGACCTTTGCGTGCAAAGCCGCAAAGGTCTGGAATTATTTGAGATTGGGCAATACTTCATCCGGAATCAAGCACGGTGCATCAATCCGCTGTTTATAGAAGTCGATAAGCTTCAGTTCCTCTGCGATCAGCGCAGTATAGTACGGCATCAGAGACGAGTAGATCACGTCTTTGTCGTAGCTGTCCTCATAAAGCGGCGGCTCGTAGATCGGGCTTTCTTCCGTAGGGATTGCCTCAAGCAAGAACGTCTCCCTTTCCTCAAGCAGCTTTTTTCTGTTCTGCGGGGTAATAACCGGAAAGAAGACCAGCCGCATACAAAATTCCTCGCGGCTCGTGATTGCTGAGCGGGAGATGGTGTTCATCATCTTGTAGAAGTATTCCCTGCCCGTGCTGGTAATCTCGTATATGATCTTGCTGGGTTTGTTATCCTGTTCCACGACCTGTTTGGTGGCGATGCCCTTCTTCTCGAACTTCGCGAGAAGCGGGTAGACGGTGTTATTGCTGATCTCGGTGCCGTTGATGTTCCTGTTAAAGACCCTCAGGTAGTTTTTGATCTCGTAGCCATGAATCGGCTTTTCCATCATAAGGCTTAAAATGAGTGCGTCATAGTACATAAATAGCCGTCTTTTCGTCGTGGTGTCCATTGTGGGCTTTCCTTTATCTAAGCCATTATAAACCAGCGAGCGGCAGGAGCAATCAATCAACAGCTCCCGAGAGAGCGTATGCTCCTGTCGCATGTTTGGCGGCTACATAACCAAAGGTCATCGCCTGACCGATGGTTGACCCGGCGCCGGGATAGGTGCGTCCCATGACCGCTGCGGAATTATTGCCTGTTGCATACAGACCCTCGATAACGGCGCCGCTCAGGTCAAGGACCCGTGCGAACTCATCAGTGAGTAAGCCGCCCTTTGTGGACAAGTCACCCGGCCATACTTTAAGTGCATAGAAAGGCGGCACGGCAATCGGACCGAGATTGGGATTCGGTTTGGCGTCGGCTGCATCACTGTAAAAGCGATCGTAGGCGTTGTCGCCTCGCCCAAAGTCCTCATCGATGCCCGTCACGCAAAAGCCGTTGAAACGCTCGACGGTTGATTTGAGAGCTGCTGCATCGATGTGTACTTTTTCTGCAAGTTCCTCAAGCGTGTTTGCCTGAGTGAGAAAACCTGATGAAAACGCAGCTTTGGAGTTCGACTTTGGCATCATCATCCCAAGCATATAGCGCTTGCGATGATTGCTGTCGATGATCATATATGCGGGGATACAGGGCACTTTCTCGTTGTGCTCGTACATCCAATGCCCACAGTCAACGTAAGACGCCGATTCGTTCATGAAACGTGAGCCTGCCATATCGACGATGATGCTGAAGGGATTGGAGCGCTCCCAGATCATGAACTGCGCCGATCCGTTGGGGTTGATGAGTGTCGGCCCCCACCATGCATCATCCATGAGTGCGGTAGCTGCGCCGACGTCCATACCAGCGATGATGCCGTCGCCGAGGTCTCCCGGGTTCGCTGAGGTCCACTCGGTACTGATGGGTTTTGGA
>WQXX01000154.1 GCA_009781535.1 Coriobacteriia bacterium
ACGATACTGATTGGGGATATGGATGACAAAGTGGTCGCTGAGCAGTTCCTCGTGGATTTTGACGAGGAAAAGGGCTTGACAACCACCGGTAGTTTTAACGTTCAGATCCCGCGAGAGCCCGGCGAGTATACCTGGGCTATCGTCTTTTACCCCTTAGACAGTAATCCAGATGACCCCGACATCGACGCCGACTTAAACGAGACAGACGAATTTAAACATCTCGCTTCTGATAAAGCTCCAACTACCCCGGAAGAGCTTTTGGCTCCTTCGCACGCAATTGTCCAAATCGACTACCGTTTCAAAGCCATCCAGCACATCACAGGTATGACGGTATGGCGCGACAGCTTTGAGCCTGTGCCTGTTGGCAATGAATACCTGCTCAACATCGGCGTCAGTTGCATACATGGCTGCTCGCTGATTGGACAGACGGTAAACGTCTACTGCAATGGCGCCTTGTTGGCTAGCGCTGTGATGGAAGAGCCTATTGCTCCACTTGAGGGTCTCTACCAGCATAAGCTTGCCTTGATCGCTCCATCCGATGTGGGCCTGTATACACTGGAATGTCACCTCGAGCCTCAAGGGCTGGAGCTTTCGCATGCCTCCGACGTCCGCAAGTACAGCCTGGCCGCCAATATGCTCGCGCAATGTAGACTCGATCTTCAGGTGTTTAACGAAGAAGATGGCCCACCTATAGAAAAGGCTACGGTCGTCGTCAGACCAAAAGACGGATACCCAGGGTTTACATCAACCGATGCGGAAGGCAAAGCTTCAATCAGTGTGCCTTGGGGAGATATCTATGTCGGGATCAACCGTCGTGGTTACCTCGAGGTCGAGAAAGACATCTCGATACCAGAAAACCTAGAAACATACGAGCTTACGGTAAAGATGCTCTATGACCCAAGCCTACTCGGTTAGGAAAAGGCATTACTTAACTTGATGGTATCCTTTACGCAAGAGCTTCTGAGGAGAGAAGCTGGAAAGGGAAACCTGCAAGAAAGGAGTAATGAGATGGAAAAAGAAGGTTTGGATCGGAGAGGTTTTTTGAAAGGCGCCACCTGGGTTGGAGCCCTTGGAGTCGGGGCTGCAACTGCTGGCATGATGCTTACAGGTTGCACGGAGAAAGAACCGGAAGAACCAGAGGAAGTGTGGGATTACGAGGTTGACGTTGCGATTGGAGGATTTGGCATGGGCGGCTCGGTTGCTGCTCTCACGGCCCAAAAAGCTGGCGCCAGCGTTATAGCTTTTGAGTCTTTCTACCAAGTCGGTGGCACATCTGTCGATTCTGGCGGCGGCGCAAGCGCACCTGCTACCATGGAAGCTGCGAAAACGAATATGCCTTACGGAAACCCTGTCCTTATGAAGGCATTCATCGAAGGTCTGCCAAAAGCACGTGACGTCCTTGTGGAGCTGGACATACCTGTTCGGGCGCCAGCAACCAGCAATGGATTCACGCTCGGCATTGAGTCAACACATCCAAGTAGGTTAGCATCCTTTGAAGCTATGGCTAAGGTCTTTACCGACAATGGAGGAACCCTCCTGATGGAGACAAAGGCTATCAAGCTGTTGACGGATGAGAATGGTGCAATATGCGGGATCGTGGCACGAGATAAAAGCGGGAAGATCTTAAACGTCAAGGCCAAGGCAGTCATCCTGGCATGCGGTGGTTTCCAGAACAACAACGAGCTGAAGACAAGATTCTTTGGTCCCAACGGCGACATGTCCGTTTGCCGAGCAGTCCCCACAAACGATGGCACAGGCTTGCTGATGGCACAGGCTATCGGCGCAGGTTTGAGCCAAGGTCTGGGAACCTTCTATGGCCATACCATTGCCGCAGACATCAAAGTGGACTTCATGGAGTTCCAGGGGGTCGGCACACAAGCACACGACAATCGTTCGATTTGTGTGAACCTCGACGGAGTACGTTACACCGATGAGGGAATGGGTGTCGCAGGAGACCTTGGCAACCAGGCGTTGATGGGAGAACGTTGGGGACGCGCTGCTTTGCTTTTTGACCAGAACATCTACGATACGTTTGGCAGCCACTCTGCAAGCGGTATCCCGACAGGAATCGATAGGACCAAAGAGGTTATGAATCGAGGCGGTCGCGTCGCTAGCGCAGATACCATCGAGGATCTCGCAAAGAAGATTTCGGCTTGGGGTTACAATCGCGCAGCCGTCATCAAGACCGTTAAAGAATACAACGACGCAGTTGATGCGGGAACGACTGCCGATCTTGCCGTACCTCGTACGACAGGCTTGATCGCAAGCATCATCAAACTTGAGAAACCACCGTTCTGGGCAACAGAAGTGGTTCCAGGAATCAGCTGCTGTTATGGTGGATTGTTGATAAATGAGAAGGGCGAGGTCCTGCTTGACGAGCCTAAAACCCCGATTCCCGGACTCTATGCTGCTCCAGGCACCGCTGGTGGCGTTACTGCCGTCCACTATTACCTGAGCTCTATCGGTGCAGCTGCCTCCTTTGGTTGGATCACTGCTGATAGCGCAGTAAAATACATCGCTTCTCTCTGACGCATCGAGGCTTAGTGTTTGTAGCGCCGTAGTACGATTGCGACTGTTGAAAACGTTACACACAGGGGGGCTTTGCTGGAATCAGCAAAGCCCCCCTTTAAACAAAGCAGAACTATTTCAGATTATGCGTGTGTTACTCAGCTTCAGGCTCTTCATCCCATGGCGTCTCTGCGGCCATGTTCTTGCCGGCAATCATGCCAAAGGTCATCGCATCGACGATAAAAGCGCCGCCACGGACATATAGCAGACCGATAGCTGGGCCTACAGAGCCGGCTGCGTACAACCTTGGAATAGGCTTGTCATTGGTATCGAGCACCTGAGCTTTTGCATTACGCTTTGGACCGCCAGGATTATCCGAGCAGCCTGGCCACAGCGGCATACCATAGAAGGGCGGCGTCGCGATTGGCAGGAGACTGGCAGTGGTGATGCCAAAGTCTTCATCCTTACCAGCCGCGCACCAACCATTGTACCTCTCAACAGCATTCACCAGGTTTTCAGTAACGACAGCCGGTGCTATACCCATCTTTGCGGTTGAAGGAGTAGCCTTGTTGAGCTCGGCTGCTAACTCTGCAATCGTGTTGCCCTTCTTAATCCAGCCCTTGCCAATCTCTGTTTGGTTATCTGTGCTCCATTGTGGATGGCCGCCTAGATCGGCGTCAACCATGCAGCCACCGGCTGCAGAGCAAAGACCACCAGCAGCGCGTGCGGTCTCGTCGAATATCACGTAGATGGGGATTCTGGTGTACTCAGAGCTACGCTGATCAAAATCGCCCATGTTGAGCAATGCGGAGTGCGACGGCAGGTTCTCGTTACCATACCGCTTACCAAACTTATCCACGAGGATGTAGTTCTGTGTACGGGGGGTGCCACCGATGAAGCCTGCAATCTGCGGCTCCAGATCTGCGAACCACGCCGTTCCACGGCCGATAACAAAGTTTGTGTGCCACAGCTTGGCTCCAACCTTCTGAGCCATCGTGATACCGTCGCCCACATTGTAG
>WQXX01000155.1 GCA_009781535.1 Coriobacteriia bacterium
AAAAAAATGTAGCGGAAACGCGGGGTGTTAGCTCAGTTGGTTAGAGCGCCGGCCTGTCAAGCCGGAGGTCGCGGGTTCGAGTCCCGTACATCCCGCCAGTGTGCCCCCGCAGGCTTTCAGCCTGCGGGGGCACACTGCGTTAGCAGAATTTTTTAGTGCTTACTTCGTGCCAAAGATGCGGTCGCCGGCATCGCCTAGGCCTGGCACGATGTAGGCGTGGTCGTTGAGGTAATCATCGATGGCACAGGTAAAGATCTTCACGTCCGGGTCAGCTTCTACCACTTTCTTGATACCTTCTGGAGCTGCGATGATTACTAGCAAACGGATTTGTTCTGAAGGCACGTTACGGGCTTTGATGAAGTCGATGGCTGCGGTAGCGGAGCCGCCGGTAGCCAGCATCGGGTCGACGATCAGTACTTCGCGCGTGTTGATGTCTTCGGGCAGCTTGCAGTAATACTCAACCGGCAGATGGGTCTGGGGGTCACGATAGATTCCGATATGGCCAACACGGGCGGCAGGAATCAGCTCGAGTATGCCTTCGACCATCCCTAAACCAGCCCGCAGAATCGGTACAACGGCTACCTTGCGGCCTTTAAGGGTCTGCGAGGTCATCTTGCATAAAGGAGTTTCGATCTCAACAGGCTCAAGCTTGAAATGTCTGGTTGCCTCATATCCGGCAAACATTGCCAGCTCTTTGACGAGCTCCTTGAATTGTTTGGAGGAAGTGTCCTTGTTACGCAGGATGGAGAGTTTGTGCTGGACCATCGGGTGGTCGATCAGGGTAACCTGTGGATAATCGCCGTTCAAGGTAGAAATATCATTCATGATAACGCCTCCAAATCACCTCATGAACCGGTATGGTTGCCGCCGTTGTAAACGGACAGTATTCACTTCGTTATTATGCAGCAAAACGATGCTGATGTGGAGGAGGATTATGCTGCGATTGAGAAAAAGCTGATCAGCGCAGGCCTTGTGAAGATATTCTTGACGTCGCCCCAGACTTGATCTGGGCTCAGTGGGAAACAGGCAGGAAGCATCACGCAGACTTGATCTGGGCCCAGTGGGAAACAGGCAGGCAGCATCAATGTGTCCGACAGACAACCTATGTATTGGCAAACGCAACTGCAGGAGCTACAGCCGCATAAGCCCAAGCTCGACTTTCAATCGGATGATTCTTGCGACGCTTTCATCGATACGGCTTGCCGGGATCTCGCCGCTTTGAACAGCCATTGTAAGCGCTAGGATCGTTGTATCAACATCGGTTGGCTGTAAGAGGATGTCGACGCCAGCAAGAACCGCCATGACCGCGATGTCTCCCGGGCCGTACCCCGCTGTTATCCCAACCATCGCCAAGGCGTCAGTGATGATAATGCCATTAAAACCGAGTTCATCGCGCAGGATATCTGTAACGATTTTTTTAGATAAGGTTGCGGGTAGGTCGTCGACGTCGGGCACGATGAGGTGGCCGAGCATGACCATATCAACACCTGCGCCGATGCCAGAGATAAAAGGCTTGAACTCATTGGCGCGCAGCTCTGCGAGTGTCTTGTATACGTATGCCGAGCCGTAATGCGAATCCTCGCGCGTGTCTCCATGACCAGGGAAGTGCTTCAGCGTGCAAGCAACGCCGCCTTCATGAAAGCCTTTAACGGCTGATTCAACGAGTCGTGCCGCCAAGTCAAAATCTGTGGAATACGCTCGGTCGCCGATAACGGTGTTGTTAGGATTGGACCACACATCTGCAACAGGTGCAAAGTCCACATTAAACCCATACTTCACCAAAGTCTCCGCCAAAGTCTTTGCGTTATTAAACGCAGTCTGTTCGCCTCCATTTTGATACGACAGCATGGCGCTGATGGAATGTGCCCCAAACGCTGTTTTCAAGCGAGCGACACGACCGCCTTCCTCATCAACCGAGATGAACAAGGGGATGCTCGAATAGGTCTGCACGACCGAGGTAAACGCTTGGATCTGTGTGACGTTTTGGATGTTCGGGCCAAAAAGAACCAATCCGCCAACCGGATATTTTTCGATTGCAGCTTTTGTGACTGCGCCGGCAATTGTGGTGCCGGAGACTCCGGTTATCGTATCCGGGTCGACGATGAGCATCTGACATATCTTCTCACGCAAAGTCATCGTCGACACGAACTGTCTAACCGCAATCGTTAAGGGATCTTCCTCATCGGGATCGGGATCGGTGTTTTCGCCAGGGGTTACATTCTGATTACCATTGGAGTTTTCTGGAGGCTCGTCGGTTTTAGACCCACCAAAGCGAAAGGGGCTTGGCAGCAGTAAACCGACGACCAAGCCGACAATCAGAAGTATGACGATAAGAGCTGTGAAGGTAGGAACGCGCATGGTAACCCCGCGTGGCTTTTTTTGGTACCTGGTTGGTGCGTTTCCATACCTCAAATCGCCACCGTGCCGATCCGGTGCGCCACCATACCTCAGATTGCCCCCATCACGTCGTACATTGTGATTATTGTATCTGTGAAAACCCTGATCCATCACATTCCTTCATTGTCAGCCTGCACCAGCTGCCGACATTCACTGATAGTGCTATTGTAACATTCTGACGCCCTGAGCTTGGCTCAGGGCTAGGGGAGTAATTATTCTCATGTCACCCCAGACTTGATCTGGGGCCCAGCGGGAGACGACCAGGAAGCATGCGTATGTCCGACATTAAGCCCATGAATTGCGAGCCGTATCATACAGGCACTAGGAAACAAACTGTTTACAAGCTAGTAAAAAAGACTCAGCACAACCGAGAACTGAGCTGGGCAATGATATACGATGATGGTTGTGTCTGATATAGTGGTTTCGCTTATAAAACATCAACAAGGAGATCGTCTAATATGGCTCAAAGAAACCCAATGAACGACCGTTACCAGGGGGAAGGCCCCGCTGGTAAATCGAGAAAATCTGCTGCCAGCGCCAAACCGAAAGCCGAGGCGGCAGCTTCGGTGTTTATCGAGAAGAAACCTGAAACCCCACGTGAGCGCAAAGCCGCTCAGAAACGGCGCGCAGCTGAAAAACAACGCAAGGAGCAGGAACGGCTCAGACGGACAAAAGAAAAAGAAAGAGCAGCGCGTATTGCGGCTGGCTTGGAGGTTGAACCAGAAAAGAAGAAAAGCTTCTTGGAATCGTTGATTTCTCCTCGATCCCAGCCGGCTTCATCGGTAAGCGATACTAAAGCAGGAGCGCCAAGCCAGAAAGCTACAGGGCCACAGGCAACCGCTCAGAAGCCCGCAGCATCACAGGCAACCGCCCAGAAGCCCGCAACATCGCAGACAACCGGCCAAAAGACTGCATCTGCGAGGGCAACTGCACCAAAAGCGACCTCGGCTTCGGCGACAACCTCAATAACAACCTCATCGGCTCAAGATGCCGAGCCTCAAAAAACAGGTTTTTTTGGCAGGATGCAAAACCCCAATCAGCCTCAAACTCCCGAGTTTAAAAAGCTCCGCAGGATCTATTGGATACTGATGGGCATCGCTCTGGTTGCAGTGA
>WQXX01000156.1 GCA_009781535.1 Coriobacteriia bacterium
ACGCCGTGCTGGCATTGCCAAACCATCTCCTTTGTGGGAATCCGCTGGTTTAGGGGTTTCCCGTTAGACATCAGGTGGATTCCACCTGTCCCTGGTTCCTGCTGGCTCTCCGTTGCTCTCTTGCTATGGTGATTTCGTTGATATTAAGCCTCTTGGGCTTTCTGCTGTTCCCTGGCTCGCGCTACTCCGGCGGTTCTATGCTGGAATCCACCGGATTTCTCGCTCGTTATCTACTCCCCCAGCTCGGGGGAAAAGGGGGTTTCGAATATACTTCCCCCGACTCTGGGGAAGATTATCTCATAAAAAGCTGCGAAGATGACAGTGTCAGAAAAACAAAAGGAAATTTAAAGCACAGAAATACATAGCATGGACAGGGCGGAAAGCATGCGAGCAACAAGGAATCTGACCTTGAAACTTTGACATACCGATGAGCCCTCGGCCTTGCCCACCACCACCAGGAGTAACCCACCACCTTACACTCCTCATCTGGTCGACGGATAGCTCTTTGAAGCTTGATCGCCCCTTGGTACCCCACCACGCCAAGGGGCGATCGGCGTATTTGCCCTTGGAAATCACCGATTCATTTCTATGTCACCCATTCCTATGTCACCCCGGGCTCGATCCGGGGCCTATCAGTGTGCTCGTAGGGTGAGTGCGCGTGTTGTCCGATGAGCTGGTCGCATGGATTGCCACGTCTTGCAGAGACAGGACTCGCAATGGCGTGCTCTTTTGTCACCCCGGGCTCGATCCGGGGCCTATCAGTGTGCTTGTAGGGTGAGTGCGTGTGTTGTCCGATGAGCTGGTCGCCAGATGGCTGATAAGAATGAATTGTTGTCTCACTTGAATGTTAAAGCTATCAGACCGCCTCATATAACAGACATCCAGCCAAGGTATCGTCCCCATCCGCAAACCCGCTGAACTCATTCACACTTCCAATGAACTCGTTTATATGTCCGCTGAACCAGGCCTCATGGTAGGCCGGGGCAACAATGACTGGCATGCGGTCGTGGATATGTGCAATGTTCGGCGCACCCATTGTGGCATTTTGGGTGAGGATGACAAAACGGGGGACTACCGCACCGCGTTCCATTTGATAGCAGCCTGCAAAGAACAGGGGAGAGCGGTCAGACGGATAGAGGCGATGCTTGATCTTCCTGTTTCCAACACGCTGCCATTCGTAATACCAGCTTGCGGGGATAAGACAGCGTTGTTCAAGCATCGCCCGACGGAATGTCTGCTTCTGCAACGCCGTCTCGCTTCGCGCATTGATGAGCAGCTTGCCATCAAAACCGGTAAAGCCCCATTTCATCGGCTCGTAGGTTTTATCGCCTGTCTGTACGGGCACTATGTCAGAAGGGAACACCTCACCCTCGAATTTGATGACAAGCTGCTTGGGCTCAGGTTGCTCGCGTTGCTTACGCGCGATATCCTCGCAGATCTCACGCAAGACCGCGTCGTCTATCTCTATCTGGTAGCGTCCGCACATGACCACACCTTTCATCAACAATCAATTCTACGGCATCTCCACCACCTTTTCTTCGACGAACCACCGGGGATTCTCATAGAACAGGTAGGTGTCGGTGCCCAGAATGGTCACGAGGTAGCGATAGCCTGTGCCGCCGACCTTGAGGGATGTGGCGCTGCGAGCCTCCCTGATATAGTCTATGGAAAAGGTGCGTCCATCCTCCCACTTGATGGCAAGGGGCGTGATGCGTCCGTCTTCCGAAAAGGAGGCGACCACCTCGACATAACGCTTCTTCCTGTTCGCGATTCCGGCTACCATTCAACATCCTCACACATGAAAGAAACCAACGGGATGCACCACGTTGTCGCGCTTGATGTCGAGGTCGTTCAGACTTGTGTCGCACAACTCTACGCCCCGCAGGATGCATCGGTTGCCAAACCTGCGACGCAGGTCGTCCACGGCGTTGTCAAGCGACTCCATCTTGGCGCCTTCGTCATCAAAAAGAGCCATTTGCACCGGATCTCCAGCAAAGGAAAGACTGCTGGTACGTACATGAAGCGAGCGCAGGGGGCGTGTCTCATCGAGCGGCTCATTGGCGCGCAGCAGTTTCCAGGCGCAAGCAGCCACCACGGCTGTCGCATTCGTGGGGCTTGCAAGCTGCATCTGTCGCACATAACCGCCGAGAGAGGCGTCCCGCACCCCTATGCCGATGGTGCATGCCCGCGCGCGCCCCTCGCGCATGCGTTGTGCGACGCTTTCGGCCAGCAGGTACACCAGCGCTTTCGCATCGCGCGGGTTGCTTATGTCATGCGGAGCGGTAAGCCCGTTCCCATAGCTTTTGATGCCGCGTTCGACATTCTCGGAGGCAAGGTCATACGGTTTGACGCTGGTCGTATCCTCGCCGCGCGCGAAGATACGCAGGATCTCGCCCACCTTTCCGAGAAGCCCCCTCATGCTTTCCGCCGATGCCTGTGCGATGTCTCCGATGGTGTTTATCCCCACAAGGCGCAACTTGGTCTCGGTGGCAGCGCCAACGTAAAGCAGCTCGCGTACAGGAGCTTCCCAGACGATCGTACGGTAGTTGCTCGTGTCTATCCAGGTGATGGCGTCGGGCTTTTTGTAGTCGGAGCCGAACTTCGCGAATATCTTGTTCCACGAGACGCCGATGCTTACCGTGAGCCCAAGCTCCGCTTTGATGCGCTCGCTGATCTCGCGAGCGATTATGTCCACGCCGCCTTGAAGATGCGCCGAACCGGTCACGTCAAGCCACGCCTCGTCGGGCCCGAACGGCTCAACCAAGTCGGTGTAGTCATAATAGATACGCCGCGCGAGCGCAGAGTAGCGCATGTAGAGCCGATAGTCCGGCGGCAAAATGATGAGCTCTGGACACTTCAAGCGCGCCTGCCACAAGGTTTCAGCGGTCTTGACCCCTGCCGCCTTTGCCTCCTGATTCTTTGCCAGGATGATGCCGTGGCGCTTCTCCACATCGCCGCCTACCGCAACCGGACGACCACGCAGCTCAGGATGCTCAGCGCACTCGACGTTTGCGTAAAAGCAGTTCTGATCCACATGCAGTATCTGTCGTGATGCCTGCTGCATCGAGCGCCTCCTTTCGCGGCACAGGTACTGATAGAGAACATATGTTCGCATCTATTAGTAGTCTTGTCAATCGAACAGCAGGTAACGGTTTGCGTGCTTAATCCACGCGCTGGCACCACGTGCTTAATCCACATTGCGCACATGCTGTACATTATGTACAATATGTACATAATGTACAGCTCAAGCAAGGGGAAAAAGGAACGAAAGTCTCCGATTGTACGGCTCGCGCAAAAGGAAACGAAGAGAACAAAAATTTCCCTTAGGAGACAACGATTATGATAGGAGGAGGACGTCATGGCAGGAGTACCCCAGGGAGTATCTCACCCGGCAACAAAAGTGCGTCAGGAGTTCGCGGACTTTCTTGATGATGCACGGCTTCGTCCCCAATATATCAAGCGAAGGAATTATCAGT
>WQXX01000157.1 GCA_009781535.1 Coriobacteriia bacterium
GATGCGCTTGGCGCGGAATCTTGCCGTGTACTCAGTCAGATGATACAAGGTAATATCAATACGCCAAAGACCTCCTCAATGGGACGGTTGTTCGATGCGATCAGCGCATTGCTCGGTATTTGTACCAAGGAGACCTATGACGGGCAGCCGGCCATCGAGCTTGAAGCCGCTCTGTATCGTGAAAGCATTGAGGCTCAAGAGATCGAGCTTGAAGCCGCCGTGTACCATGAAAGCCTCAAAACTCAGGAGAATGTGCAGGAAGGGGCGTATCACTTCGAGATCGAGGGAATGGATTCGCAAGATAATGACCCTTCTGACTACATGCTCCCGCAGTTGCAGACCAATTCCCATCCGCCATCCCTACAGCTGCAGAAGCAACAACAAAAGTCCCCATCTATACTTCCGCGCATCGTCAATCCTGCCCCCGTTGTCCATGCCATACTCGACGACCTCGCTTCTGGCGTACCGGTACCAGCCATCGCACGACGATTCCACGACGCGGTCTGTACACTTATCGTCGAGCTTGCCATCTGTGCGCGCCAGACGACCGGACTTGCAGCTGTAGCCCTCAGCGGAGGCGTGTTCATGAACCGCTACCTCATCAGCCACGTAGTACCCCAGCTGGAACAGGCGGGATTCAGGGTGCTGCTGCATCGCGATCTGCCTGCCAACGACGGTTGTATCGCATACGGTCAGGCTGTTGTTGCAGCTGCGCGTCTTGCGTCCGGTGCCATGAATGACATACTGGATGACCGACAGCTCATCCAACAGACTCCGGGCATAACTCAGAGTGACAAAGGGAGCAAACCAGCTTCACTCCGTCAGAGCAACCACGACTAAAGAAGGAACGACCGAACCATGTGCCTAGCTATTCCAGCCAAGATCCTTACCATAGGCGATGACCGCATCGCAACCGTCGATATCCTCGGGGTCACACGCGAAGCCGCCATCGACTTGGTTCCGGACGCACAGATTGGCGATTTCATACTCATCCACGCAGGTTATGGTATTGAGATTGTCAGCGAGGACTTCGCCAACGAGACCCTTGACCTTATCCGCGAGTTTCCTGAACTTGTCGAGAACTAAAGGCGACGGAGCAGACTGATGGATCAGTCATTACTCAACAACTTTAAGGACCCCGCCCTTGCGCGCGATCTGCTCCAAGTGATTGAAAAGCTGGTTGCCCGCATTGCCGAAAATCGTATTGCCGAGGGTCGCACTACCGAGAACCGCACTGCCGAGAATCGCACAGCCGAGAACCGTACTGCCGAAAATCGCCTTGTCGAGAGTTGCATTGCTGAGGCTCGCACTGTAGAAAACCGCGCCGTCGAGAACTACCCCCAGCCGTCTTCCATCCGCATCATGGAGGTCTGTGGTACTCATACAGTTGCCATCGCGCGCGCCGGCTTCCGCTCAGTTTTACCCGCTAGCCTTAAGCTTATCTCCGGCCCCGGCTGTCCGGTCTGCGTTACTGCCAATGTTGACATCGACCGCGTCATCGCCCTCACGCGTATCCCCGGAGTGGTGGTTGCGACCTTTGGCGACATGATCCGTGTACCCGGCTCAAGCACCTCGCTCCAGCAACGCAAGGCCCAAGGTGCTGCGGTCGAGGTTGTTTACTCGCCGCTTGATGCGATAAAACTGGCGGAGCAGTATGCGGCGGATGGCGGAACCACAGGGCATAATGCGGCGGGAGGCGGAACACACGTCGTCTTTGTCGGCGTAGGTTTTGAGACCACAACCCCTCTGGTCGCGGCAACCATCGAACGTGCTGCCGCCCGCGGGCTTGCCAATTTCAGCGTGCTTGCGGTCCATAAACGGGTGCCGCCGGCGCTTGAAGCGCTTGCAAACGATGCGGAAGTGGCAGTCGACGCCCTTATCCTGCCCGGTCACGTGAGCACCATTCTGGGAGCACAACCGTATGGTTTTCTTGCGGAGAAGTACCACATCCCCGGCGCAATCACCGGTTTTGAACCGGTGGACATCTTGCAGGGCATTGCGTTACTTCTTGAGCAGATACGTGCCCGCGAAGCTGGTGAAGCGGATGCAGCAATCGAGATCGCCTACAAGCGGGCTGTTATGCAGGAGGGCAATCCCACGGCTCTTGCCGCAATCGATGCGGTATTCGAAAACACAGACGCCACCTGGCGCGGACTTGGCACCATAGAGCAGTCCGGTTATTCCATCCGCGAGAAATACGCTGTCTATGACGCGAATCGCCGCTTTGCTGCAGAACTCAGCGCGCTGCAGGAGCCGACCGTCGAACCGCGTGGTTGCCGTTGTGGTACCGTATTACGCGGCGTGATACCACCAAGCGCCTGTCCGCTGTTTGGCAGAGCTTGCACTCCTCAGAATCCTATTGGCCCCTGCATGGTCTCGTCAGAGGGGACTTGCGCCGCTTACTTCCGCTACGCTTTGTAAGCGTTTTTATCGCCTTTTTCATTTTTACAATTATCTCTAGAGCTGGATTTGTCCCGGGGAGTTCTCCGTTGTCTTCACAACCTAAAAAAGATGGTTTGACACAAAAGAGGGACTTCTTGCCGCAAAAGTACGCAAAAGGACGATTTGGTTCACCCAAATTCGCGATTTGAGCCCAATTCAGAGCGTTTTCAGCCCAAAGAACCCACTCCACAAGAGAGAAATCGTCCTTTTGCGTACTTTTGCGGCAAGAAGTCCCGGTTTTGTGTCAATCAGGCAAGCACAGGACGTTCACCCTGCCGAAGAGCCTAATACGTATGGGTTCCAAGCAAGGCAGCGAGTCAGGCTACCACTTCACTGCTTTTTTCGTAAAGAGAGCTGCGAGCAGCAGCAATACAGCAGAAACAAGAATGACAATCTCGCGAAGGATGTAGGTGAAGAAATCGAAGATAACATCAAGTGGCACGTTCATAAAGAATTGGATGAAGCTATAGAAGACAGAAAGAATGATGACGCTTGCGAGGATTATCAGTGTCACCTTTAACCCTCGTGCCTTGATTGCAATAAAGGCGAGTATGCCAGATATGAGGACGAGGATATTGATAATGCCCCAGAAAATGAAATCAATCAGATCCAGTAGTCCATAATATGACCAATAGTCATTCACAGTGTTAGCAACTGTTGCAGCAACACGGTTATAGGTATAAAAGATACCGAGCGCGAGCAAGCCGACGCCTGCGATGATCAGGAATATGATCCGAACCACATTAAGGCCTGACTTGGCATTTTGCGGTTGAGTATAGAGCGGAGGAGTAAACGGAGCTGGTACCTGCGGGTTATAAGAAGCCTGAGAAGGAGGAGCGGTGGCAATTACCTTTGGGGGCAGAACAGGATCAGCAGATGGTGCTGTCGTCCATATTTGAGCTGAGGGCGGAGGGGATTTGGGTGCGCTGGCAGGTGGAGTCTTTAATGGGGTAGCAGGCGGAGCCAATGGCGGAGCTGCTGGCGGGGAGGCTGGCGGAGAAAATGGCGGAGTGGCAGGTGGAGCA
>WQXX01000158.1 GCA_009781535.1 Coriobacteriia bacterium
CGCCGGATGACGTCAAAGCTCAGAAAGGTGCGCGCATTGCCGATATGGATATGGTTGTATACCGTCGGCCCGCAGATATACAAGCCCACCTTGCCTTCTTCGATAGGGATGAAGTCCACTTTGCGACGCGCCATTGTGTTATAGAGTTTCATGTGGTTTGATCCTTATCTAAGGAAGCGTCTTGCGCCCAATGAGCGCAACAGCGTGGGCAGAGATGCCTTCTTCACGTCCTTCAAAACCGAGATGCTCGGTGGTGGTAGCTTTGAGACCAACCTGCTCAAATGGAATCCCGAGCGCCTGCGCGATGTTGGCGCGCATCTGCTCACGATACGGAGACAGGCGCGGCGCCTGTGCAACAAGCACACAATCGATATCCTCGATTGTATAACCTGCGGCTGCTATCCGCTCCCCCACCTTTTGGAGCAACTCAAGCGAGTTCGCATCTTTGAACAAGGGGTCGGTATCCGGAAACAGCGCCCCGATATCCTCTGCGCCAGGAATACGCGCAGCGCCCAGCAGCGCATCCATGACCGCATGGACAAGCACGTCGGCGTCGGAATGACCCTCAAGCCCCCGCGGATGAGAAACGACAACGCCGCCGAGCACTAAAGCCCGCCTAGCCTCCGGTAACGCAAAGGCATGGACGTCGATACCGAGCCCGATGCGTTGTTGGGAAAACGGATTGGGAGTTGTCATCAGGACCGCCTCAGCCTAAAACCGAGCCCGATGCGAAGTCCGACGCGTTGTTGGTGTGCCTTATTGGGAGCAGACATCAGAAACGCTCCTGCATACGAACGGCAAAGACCTTGCATCTGCGAAGGGTATAGGAGGTATGATGCATCAGAAACGCTCCTGCACGCGAAGGACCAGCCCAGCCTCGGCAGGACCACGATCCTCAGGCACGGTGATCTTGATATTGTCGCGGGGGCCCTGCACCAGCAGAACCTTGCCGCCTATGCGTTCAACCAGTGATGAATCATCAGTGCCCACAAAACCCTCGACGAGGGCCTGTCGATGCGCCTCGCGGATAACCGATGTACGAAAGACCTGCGGGGTCTGCGCAGTCCAGAAAGCTGAGCGGTCCGGAGTACCGATAATGACGTCCTTATGGACGATCTTGAGGGTGTCAACCGCTGGAAAGCCCACAACCGCCCCGTCTGCATCCACACTACCGCGAACCGCCGCGATGGCGTGACCGATAAGTTCAGGAGTAACAAGCGGGCGGGCGCCATCATGTATAGCGACAAACTCATAGTCATCGGGAATCATGTTCAGCCCTGAAAAGGACGACTCCTGCCTGATGACCCCCGCCGGAGCCATGACCACCGGCGTCACAAAAGGAAACGCATCGATCGCCTCGCGGCAATACTCGTCCATGTGGTTTTCGGGAGCAACGATGACGATAAGCCCCACATCCGCTACCGCGTCAAAAGCCTCCGCACTCCAAGTCAGGATAGGCTTGCCGAGTATCTCGAAAAGCTGCTTGCCGCCCTTTTGTCCAAAACGGCTGCCGCTGCCCCCCGCAAGGATGATGGCTGCCGTGTGAGGATTCTCGGCAACCTGACCCTGAAGCGAGCTTAGGGACGCAGCCAGAGCATCGAAATCCTCCCTGTGCATGAAGAACTCGGGAGCAGCCAGCACCGATGGGCCGGAGACAGGATCGATAGAGACAACAGCGGAGTCGGTTGCGTGAGGAAGCGTAGCGCTTGAGATAAGCGAATGGGTTGTGCCTGATATGTCAGAATCTGAACGTATCATGATGTGGGCATTATACCGTTTTACTTCGCGAAAGAATAACGTTACTGTCTTCTTGTGCGGGTTGAGGCATTCGCTGGCTGGCTTCGTCTCCAAAACACAAGAATCAAAATGGCAGCAACGATAACCACAACCACAACCAGGATGATAATCAGGAGCAGCAGGTTGAAGCCTTTGGGCACTGGCAGGGTCTCAGCAGGCGGCACGAGCTTGGGATCAGGCGCTGAGTTGAATGCCGGAATCTCGCCATTGGAAGGGTCGCTGATACAGACCCATTTGCCCCAAGATGCGTACCTATAGTCAAAGAAGCACCACTCGCGCCCCATCTCATCCTTATAGGTCTTTTCCATCTCGATATAGAATTGCGGGTCTTCTACCTGCAGATTGCCCGGAGTGGTTGACCAAGGCTGCCCATCAGCCCCAGGCCAATCCCAGACATAGATCCTTTCGACCTCTTTCAAGAACCCGAGATCCCCGGTATAGATATAGAATTCGCTTCCGTGATCCTGCTCAAAGGAGATATGGTCGTATTTGAGCACAAGCTTGTCCCAAGGAAGCCAAGCGCTCACACGTTTTCCCGTTATTGACGATTGGAATTCGGTCAGACCCCAGATCACGCCTCTCTGATCATAGGTATAGCTGATGTACAGCTCGGTGCCGTTCCTGAGCACATCGACTTCTTTGTTCGAGTTGGGCGCAACCATCATGATTGCATAACCTTCCTCGCCGTTCACATAAAACCATCGGTCAATGCTTATGCATGCGTCCCTGTGGCTGTTGAAAAAATCATCCTGAGGCTCGTAAACTACATCAGCATATGCATTGGCAAGAGGGAACAGCAGCGATATCATGATAGCCAGGATCAGAACAAAACAAGCTTGTTTTTTCATGATCTACCTCCTAGAGGATTAGCTGGAGCAAGAGACCAGCAGTAAACGAGATCACATTCGCAGTAACAGAGAAGAGGAACGGCCGCTTAAAACCCTCCCCATATTTCTTATAATACCACCACTCGACGAGAATAGCTACGAGCTCAAGTGCGATCATCACCAGTATCTTGTTCCAGCTGGTGTAGTAGAAGGCAAGCCAATACAGCAGCACCACAGCCGGGTTGGTCAGGATGTTTGCCATCACTACCAGCAGCAGGTCCTTCTTTTTCCATTTGCCAGCAAGGAAAAACCTGCCAATACGGAAAAACTTGCCGACAAGAAAAAAGAAGCCGATCTCGAAAGCCTGGGTGAGTACAAGTGAAATCGCCAGCGCTATGAGCAGATCTGTGGCTATGACTTCTTCTCCTTCCGGTCTTTTTGCTGACCTTCAAGCCGACCAGCAGGAGGACAAGCTATGCGGCTGCCACTGGCGCTACATCTGCTATCCCCATGCTGCGACCTTCTACGCGCTAATCACAAGTTGTTGCCGCGCAGGCCCAATACCCTTGAGCCCGGAAGTCGTTGGCAGCTTGCTGGGCAGAAGCCGCATCCTCGCAGACGCCAAAGATTGTCGAACCACTGCCTGTGAGCATCGCATGGATGACCCCTGGTTTGGAGGATAAAAGCTGCTTCATATTTGCTATTTCTTTTAGCAAATATGAAGCAGCTGGTTCGAGATTGTTTGCCATCGCCTTGGTTATCGACCGCACGAAAGCGTTTTCCTGCAAGGCGACTATGAGTGGAGTTGCACTGGGGATACGCGGCTGC
>WQXX01000159.1 GCA_009781535.1 Coriobacteriia bacterium
GCGCGATTATGCCAGCAGCCGCGGTATCATCATCGCTGACACCAAGTTCGAGTTCGGGCTTGTTGATGGCGGCATCGTTTTGGCTGACGAGGTGCTGACCCCCGATTCCTCACGCTTCTGGCGGGCGGATGAGTACCAACCGGGTAAAAGCCAACCGAGTTTCGACAAGCAGTTCGTGCGTGATTGGCTCGTCGCGAACTGGGATCGGAAAGCCTCGCCCGACGTGCCTCCCAGCTTGCCGTCAGAGATTATCGAGGCGACCTCAGCCAAGTACATACAGGCATATGAGCTGCTGACAGGCGAGGCTTTTGTCCCGCATGTTGGTTAAGAGAAACAGCAATAAACCGTAACACACTTGGCACACTAAGACAAAAAGATTTCAAAGCAAAAAGTGAAAAGTCCCATAATGGGACTTTTCAACAGGTAGGGAGCCGTCAGCTTCAAGGTTTTGTTGCCGTGATGAGAAAGAGCGATTTCATGGATTCAGGAACCAGGCTGATGCAGACCTGCTCGAATCCCACCCTTTGAAGGTCTGTGGTCAACTCCTGCGGGTCTGAGAAGATCCCGCCGTCTATCGCTTGCGCCAGCCGTCCCCAGAAGCGCTTGCTCAACCAGCCCTCTAACAGCGGGTCGCCAATAATGAGGCGTCCTCTTTCTGTGAGCACCCGATAGATTTCTGCCAAGCCCTTTTCCTTATCAGCCCAGTGATGCAGGGACAGGCTTACGGTAACAACGTCAAAGGAGTTCGCATCAAACGGAAGATCGTCAACGCTTCCAGCCACAAACCGCAGGCGCGCTGATTCCAAGAGATTTCTGGGGTAATTGTGGTCAAGCGCTGTGATGTCGGTGTTGTGCAGGCATCTGGCAAGCTCCCGGCTGAACAAGCCGTCGCCGCACCCAACATCTAACAGTGTCCTCGGCGGTGGGCTGAAATGCAGCGCCGCGCCCAGAATCGACCTATGTACGCTTCTCAAGTCTATACCTCCTGCCTAAATGAATCCACTACCATCTGACTTCAACGACATCGGGCGCGGGCTCATCGAAAGGGTTGACGAGCCTGAGATTCAGATGCGTAAGATGAGCGAAGTCTTTGGTATTCCGAGTTGCCAGCGTTGCATTTGCGGTGGCGCAGATGGCAGCGATCATGCCGTCCTCGACAGTAAGCGTGCGCCCGCAACGGTGTGCTTCATCCTGCATGAGCGCATAGGCTTGAGCTGCCGCGCTATCGTAGGCAAGGATCCGGCTTTTGTAGCCACCGACTATCCGTTCGAGGGCAAGCAGCAGGCTCTCGCGCCGTTTGCCGTCTGGTAGACGATATGCACCAACCAGCAGCTCGCCGACTGTTACCGCAGTGAGGTAGAGGTACTCCTGATTCTGGAGAAGCCAAGCCAGGACGTTTTTGTCGGGCTGCGCTTTGAGGGTCTCGGAGATGATGTTCGTGTCGAGGACAAGCACGTTCGATGTAGGGCGTGGCATCAGTCCTCCTCTCCAGCCAGGATGCTTTGCAAGGGATACGACATCAGTCCTCCTCTCCAACCAAAACGGTTTCGCGCGGCGCTGAGCGTTCGGGCAACTCGAAAATGACTTCGCGTGGCGCTGAGCGTTTGGGCAGCTCCAGCTCAGCTCCAGCGAAAGAAGGCATGGACACAAACCATTCGGAAAACCATGATGGTTCTCTGGTTGCTTCTTTCAGGATGCTCCGTACCTCAGCCTCCGTGGAGCGCCCGTTCTTTGCTGCTCTTTGTGCGAGGCGTGCCCTCACGTCTTCGTCGACATTTCTTACGATCAAGGTTGCCATTGCGCGTCCTTATCCTGTTTGGTTTCGAGACAGTGAATCGTCGGTTTCTATAATGATAGCAATGATAGCACTCCGGTAATCACTTCACAAGACACGTCATTTCAGTAAAACTTTTCACTATAATGGAACAGTTGTGGGAACCCGGCTACCGGGGACATCTCCCGAGGGCGGCTCATTGGAGGGCGTCGTTGAAAGGGGTGGGTCATGCAGTATCGCGTTGACTTGAGGTCTGGCAATAAACTGTCGATTCTGGGGCTGGGGTGCATGCGGTTTCCGCGAGGTATCCCTACGCGTATCGACATGGAGAAAGCCGAGAAGATCATCTGCGAGGCTATCGAACAAGGCGTGAACTACCTCGACACCGCTTATGTGTACGGAGGGAGCGAGGAGGCGACCGGCGAGGTTTTAGAAAAGCACGGCTTGCGCGAGAAGATCCATCTTGCCACCAAGCTGCCGCACCAGAAATGTAAAAGCTACGAGGATTTCGACCGCTTCTTCAACGAGCAGCTTGCGCGCCTCAGAACAACATACATCGACTACTACCTCATCCACAACATGTCTGACCTGCAGTCCTGGGAACACATACAGGGGCTCGGTATCGAGAAGTGGCTTGCCGAGAAGAAAGCCAGCGGACAGATTCGCAACGTAGGCTTCTCGTTCCACGGTTCGCAGAAAGCCTTCCTGTCTTTGCTTGAGGTATACGACTGGGATCTCGCCCAGATGCAGTACAACTACATGAACGAGAACTACCAGGCAGGTCGTGTCGGCTTGCAGGCAGCTCATGCCAAAGGCATCGTGACCGTCATAATGGAGCCGCTGCTTGGAGGCAAACTGGCGACAGGTCTGCCTAAGAAGGTCTCGCAGTTGTTCCAGCGTGCGGATCCATCTCGCTCAGCAGCGGCTTGGGGCTTGCGGTGGATTTGGAACCAGCCTGAGGTGACCGTGGTTCTGTCGGGCATGAGCGCTGCCGAGCAGGTGTATGACAACGTGAATACCGCAGCCGATGCGGTGCCGAATATGCTGACAGAGCAGGAGGTCGCCGTTCTTGCGGCTGCGACAGAGGTATTCCGCAATGCGGACAAGGTGCCGTGTACAGGCTGCAATTATTGCATGCCGTGCCCAAAGGGCGTCAACATTCCCGGCTGCTTTGCTGCATATAACGCTCGCGCTGCAACGGGTCTGGTAACAGGAATGTCCGCGTATGTGACGAGTGTCGCAGCGAATCGTCCTGGCAGCAACGCTGGGCCAACCAACTGTGTCAAATGCGGAGCATGCGAGAAGAAGTGCCCTCAGCATATCGCGATTCCGGCAGAGCTGGAAAACGTGAAAAAGAAGATGGAGCCGTTCTGGTTCAGGCTGGCGATTAAGATCGTCCAGAAGTTCCTGAGCTAGAGGAAGGCACCGATTGAAGCTATGTCGCCTCAGACCTGATTTGAGGCCTAGCGGGAGAATGATAGATAGATTGCGTGTGTCCGACAGATAGCCAATGCATTGGCTATTGAATCCTGCGAACCTCGCTCACGTATTCTTATACGCTACGCTCGGTTCTCGGGTCTTATGCAATCAATCGGTGCTTTCCCGATGTTACGTTCCGATTGAAGCCTCCTTTTTGTCATCCCGGGCTTGATCTGGGGGTTTCCCGAAACAACAAGC
>WQXX01000160.1 GCA_009781535.1 Coriobacteriia bacterium
CGATGCAGGTGTCCTTCTTAATCAGGAGGCAGCCAACATCAAAGCTGCGCTGAAGGGGGAGCTTTCCTCAGCCGCCTCATCATACTACCAGCCCGACTCGGAAGCGCTGGCAGAATAGCGGGATACAAGCAAGAGCCAGACAAGCAAGACCATTCTTAATTGAATCAGGTTTCGAAAATCAAATAGTAGACAGTACGATATTCATATAGTAGACAGTATGAATATCAAGCACTATACTATATGAATATCAGCGATACGCCAAAGAACAGCAGCTTCCAGTAACATAAGACCGGCAAGGTGTCTGCTGTGTGATAGACGAGGAAGCGCAGGGACCGTTAAAAACGCGTTGGGAGGAGAGGCGCACATGGATGGAACAGCAGCATATATCAGCCGTCACATCGAGAACGCTGTGAAAGAGGCGGCACGCACGTTCCCTGCAGTCGTAGTGACCGGGCCGCGGCAGGTGGGCAAGACCACCATGCTGCGCGAGCTTTTTCCGCAGGCACCCTATATGACCCTTGACCGTCTTGATGCCCTTGAGGCAGCGCGAAGGGAGCCTGAGCGTTTCATATCGCTTTTAGATGCATCCGGAAGATCTACAGGCGGGCCTGTCGTCATCGACGAGGTGCAGTATGCTCCCGACCTTTTCCGTTATACAAAGATCGCTATCGACGCTCAACGCCATGAAAAAGGACGGTTCATGTTCACAGGCTCGCAGCGCTTCCAGATGATGCAGGGCATCGACGAGTCCATGGCAGGCTGTGTGGGCATCATCGAGATGCTCGGCTTGTCGTTGCGGGAGATATTACGCAGCACGGCGACCGAACCGTTCATGCCTACGGAGGAGTACTTCCTTAAAAGAGGGCATCTTGGCACACCACAACAGGAGCATGCAGGCTTGCCAACAGCCTCGCCGACCAACCAACCAACTCCGTTGCCTGCATCGCTTACGGCTTACCCCGACATCTGGGAGATGGCTTTCAGGGGCGACCTCCCTGAACTATATGCTGACACATCAATGGACAGCAACACGTTTTATGGGTCGTATATCGAGACCTACCTGAAGCGGGACGTGCGCGACTTGGCCCATGTGGGAGACCTCACCTCGTTTAACCGTTTTATGTCCTTAACCGCCTTACTACATGGGCAACAGCTTAACAAAGCGAGCCTGGCAGCTATGGCGGGGCTTACTGCGGTAACGGTTACCCGGTGGCTTTCTGTCCTTGAGGCATTGGGTATCATCTATCTCCTCAAGCCCTTCCTTGCCAACACGGGCAAGCGCCTTACGAAAACCCCCAAACTCTATTTCCTTAACTCCGGGCTTGCAGCAAGGCTGTGTGGTTTTGAAACAGCAGGCGAGCTTGAGAGAAGCAGCCAAGCAGGAGCCTTCTTCGAAGGGCTCGTTATCACAGAGATCCTTAAAAGCCATTTGAACGCAACAGGCCGTTTACCGGACGTGTATTACTACCGTGAGCACGGTGGTAGCGAGATAGATCTCATCTTATGCAAGGGGACCAACCTGTATCCCATCGAGATCAAGAAATCGACGATGGCACGGACAGGCGATACCGATGCATTCAAGCACCTCGACTCGTTTACAGGATTCAAGCGGCAGGCAGGCGCCGTGATCTGCAACTGCCCAGACCTCCTGCCTCTTGGGGACGACAGCTGGGCATGTCCTGTGTATTGGATCTGAGATGGGTTGTCAGTAGCAGGTGCGAAAACGTCATTGGAGCCCAGCTATGGGGAGATCTTGCCTCAACCGCCTCGCCCTACTATCAGCCCGATTCAGGCGCAGAGCAGGCATCACGGGGCACAGGGATCTGTTAGAACTCACTCGGCAGTAATAAGGTTGCTATTTGCAGAGCCTTAATGCTTTGATTGGTTTACGCATCATACTGGGACACCGTCAATTCTGCGTTCATTCCTGCCAGCTCGATACGGTTCGCAGCATCAGCGTCACCTTGATACCCGGTAGGTTTGCCGTCTTGCATGAAGATGACCTTATTTGATTCGCCTTTGATCCTTGTGTAGAATTTTGAACCTTGTGGGATATGCAGAGTCGACGTCGCGTTGATCTGGTTTATCTCGAGAGCTGCAGGTAGAGCATCCGCATAAATAACCATGTCGGTATTGCAATTCAAAGCAATCGTGCCCTGAACAGCTTTTATGTCCACCTTACGAACCTTTCCGCTCAATTCGAAGGGACAGGTCAACCCATCAAGCCGCAATACGTCGGCGATGGCGGATAGCTCCACCTCGCTGCAAAACCGGGCAGGCAAGCATATGTGGATAGATAGAGCCTCTTTGCCTTCGGCTTCGCTGCTTTTTTCGCTCTGGCGAATATCGACGTCCAAGCGGTTACGGTGTTCGTCGAGTTTGACCTTGTAGTTCTGAGCCAGTGCCTGCAACACATTGGATGCAAGCCGTATCCTCATCTTCTCATCATCCGTTACCGTTACGCTGACTTCCTGCGCGCCCGGGGCGTGAATATCAAAATGGCTTAGGCGATCGATGTCGAATTCCGTCGTGCTCTCGTAGGCGTATTCAGAAACGGTATAAGCGAGTTTTTCGTTCGACAGCAATTCGTCAATTGATATGGAGAACAAAGCAGCAATCGCCATAAGGTTCTCGATATCCGGCAAGCCACCATCCGTTTCCCACTTGGTTATCGCCTGGCGGGAGACGCCGATCTTTTCGGCAAGTTGTTCCTGCGAGAATTTGTATTGCTTACGCAAGGTCCTGAGTTTTTCGGAAAAGTTCATCTTCATTACCTCCTTGTTCGATCATGCATACGCATGCTTTTGATTATGGCACACATTAAATGTCTTCTCAGCATGACAAACAAGCAACTGGCGCTGACATCTAGTGAGTATTCTGCTACGTATCGTGGCATTCTGTGCTTTTCGGGCAAGAAGTGCTACATCTGTCTCACTTCTGTATCTTGCGATTCTCACTTCCGTATCTTGCGACCAATCATAGTCGATGAATCAATAATCATCCGAGAGCAAAAAGTCTGCAATATGCATCGTCTTGATGCCTTGGTAGTTCCCACCCGCAAGCTCATCAGTACTGAGCACATACTTTGGATAATTATCGTGAATAGCCGCAAGCCTTCCGTATTCGCGCTCTTCAGTCTCAGGCGTATCGATTCTTTGGGCAACTTGGATATACAGTCTCGCTTCCCGTTTTGTCGCCACGAAATCGACCTCTCCACTCGCAAGCTGACCGACAGTAACCTCATATCCTCGACGTAAAAGCTCCAGATAAACTACATTCTCTAATATAGCCGCAACACTGTCAGGAGTGTAGCCGAGCACGCTGTACCTCATTGCAGGGTCGGCAACAAAGAATTTCTCCTGTGTTTTCAGCAGTTCCTTTCCCTGCAGGTCATAGCGGGAGCACCGATGCAATATGAATGCGCTTTCCAGCTTGTTGAGATAGCTGTA
>WQXX01000161.1 GCA_009781535.1 Coriobacteriia bacterium
CCCAGAGGGCGCTCCTCATCAAGAAGCGCAACCAGAGAAGCGACTTTGCTGCTCAGTTCTTCGCTGATCTCGTCGCCAAACTCGACACTGAAGGCAGTGTCCGACACCACAAAGAGTTTCGCTTCTGGATAAATCAACGACTACCTGCCTTATACAATCCTTATAGCTCCAATTATTCGTTGCAACCGTCTTGCTATCAGTTATCTGGACAACACACGCATTCAACCGACAACTCCCCTGATAGACCCCGGATCGAGCCCGGGGTGACAAGGGAATAGAATCGGCACTTCCGCAGCTTATACAATCTGAGCCATCGGGAGCAGTTGGACTCCCGCAGCTTCCAGAACAGTCTTGATCCGGGTCGCAAACACCTGCGCGTTGGCGCTGTCACCATGGATACAGACCGTGCTCGCCCTGAGATCAAGGTCGTTGCCATCAATGGCAACGACCTTTCCTTCGCAGATCATGCGAAGGACACGGGTCGCAGCCGCCTCAACGTCCTCGATTATAGCGCCGTCTTGGTTGCGAGGAACAAGCGTCCCATCTCCCCAGTACGCACGGTCGGCAAAGACCTCGCTGGCAAATCGCAGGTTCAGCGCGGCGGCTGCCTTCTCCATCTGCGAACCTGCCAGACCACAATACATAAGCGAGCCGTTGGAAAGCTTGATCGCCTTTCCTATCGCAAGCGCCGTTTCATAATCAACGGCTGCCTTGTTATACAGAGCGCCGTGGGGTTTTACATGCGACAAAGCGACACCTTCTGCCTTGGAAATCGCAGCCAGAGTACCTATTTGCTCGAGCACACAAGCCTGCACCTCCCCTGGCGGCATCTCCATATCGCGTCTGCCAAAGCCCTCCAAATCCGGATAACCCGGATGGGCGCCAACCGCAACGCCGTGCGTTTTAGCCATACACACGGTTGCGCGCATCACGTCAAGGTTGCCTGCATGAAAGCCGCACGCCACATTGACCGATGTCACCTGGGCGATAAGCTCTGCATCAACTGCCAGCTTCTCGGCGCTGGTACTTTCGCCCAAGTCGCAATTCAAGTCAACGCGTAGCACGTCACTCCCCTCCCAACCGGTTTGACTCAGACGAGGATCTCCCCTTGCAGATACAGGACTGCCTGCCCGGAGATCTTGACCCTGTCGCCACAGTATTCGCAGAGCAGGGTTCCGCCTCTTTTTGACAACTGCCGCGATTCCATCCGATCTTTCTGCAGGCGCTGCGCCCAGAAGGGAATCAAGGTCGAGTGGGTCGAACCGGTAACGGGGTCTTCAAAGATCCCTTCGTTGGGCACAAAGACCCGCGAGACAAAATCCGCCTCGTCTCCCTTGGCTGTTGCTATCACACAGAAGCAGTCCGGCAGCTGTGCCGCCAGCGCAGGATCCGGATCGAGCTCTCGTACGGTCTGTTCGTCTGCGACCAGCAGCAGCATATCTCTGGAGAGATAAGCCTCGAGCACGCAAGCCCCGATAGCCTCCTCCATCAAAGCCGTAATCGGTATTGGCTTTGGCTCCCACGAGGGGAAGTCCATCTCGAACGCATCGCCGCACTTCTTGACGGTCAGGACCCCACTTTTCGTATAAAACGCGATCTCTGTTACGGTCTGATCGACAAACCGGGTGATGATGAACGCGGTCGCCAAGGTCGCATGACCGCACAGGTTGATCTCTGACACCGGGGTGAACCAGCGCAGGTCGTACGCGCATTTGTGGGCGCTGTCTTTCTCACTACCACTCCCACCAACAACGCTCCCGCTATCATAGTCGGCACTCTCGCTACCGTTCTCGCGCCTTACGGAAAACGCCGTCTCGGAAAGATTGTTCTCTGCCGCGATGCGCTGCATCACCTCGTCTTCAAGCCATGCATCAAGCAGGCACACCCCTGCCGGGTTGCCTCTGAACAACTCCTGAGAAAACGCATCGACGATGAAGTACCTCATGTCATTCCTTCCTATCTGTAGAATCAACAGCTGATTCAGCGAGGTTGATGCCCATTTTGGGCATCAACCTCGCGGTTATTGTCGCTCATCCTCCTCACAGTGGCGAAATCCATGTATGAATCGCGCCTCTTGTGCGATTATGACACATTGTGCAACTCATACGCTATTCATGCAAGCGGCGTTCCCTTTTCAGTCGGTTTTTCTTCAGCATAATCCGGACAAACCCATACGTAATCAACAGCAGCAGCAGCGCGCACACAATCACTATGACCAAAGTGCCCGAATACTCCCATGTAATAAATTGCACGAGCAGATTCGCAACATTGATCAGGTTCATACCGAATAAAACGCCCAGAATCCACAGCATGCGATTCAGATGCCGGATGCGCGAGTCGATATCCGAGAAGAGGTCAAAGGGCGCATCGGTGGATTGCTTGCGGAAATAAACCCATCGAAGCAGGGTGCCCACGTGCTCGACTCCGGTTTCCTCAAGAAAGCGGATATAGCAATGACTCTCCGGATGGCTCGGAAGATTATCGAGCAGCTCCAGCCGGACCTGATAACTGCCCGGCACACAGTCCTCAAAATCATAACGGCAAGCGCCCACACTGACCAATGCCAGTCCTTTGGCGGCCATTTCGTTGAGCCACTTTTCTTCTTTGTCAAAGTTCCACATCATGAACACTTTATGGATGGTCCTCCTCATCTCGATCAGCCCCTTTCATTCCCTATGACTCGTTCGCCGTTGGCAACAAGCTCTTTCAGCCTTGCGAGTTCACTTTGGGCAACAGCCCTCCCCTGCTCGGTGATCACATATTCCTTCTTGCGGCTGTTTGTCTCACCGGGCAATGCCCTGATCCATCCTTTTTCCAGCATGGTGCTGATGGCTCCATACAGCGTTCCCGCCGCCAGATGGACACGCCCCTTGGACATGCCCTCGACGTTTTGCATGATCCCGTACCCATGAAGTGGGGAATAAAGTGACAGGAGCACATAATAGACTGCTTCTGTGAGTGCAACGTTCTCCATCAGTTTTACACCGCCTCTCGTTATAACGTTTTCCGGTATATCGGCTTACGATATATCAGTATAACGAGAGGCGGTGCTGCCGTCAAGAGGTGATAACGGCGAAAACGCGGTAATCCAGTTTGTCTTTTCCTGTCGTTCTGAGCATTAGCGAAGAACCTAATGGCAGTTTTATAGGCTTCACACGGCTGTCGCCAGATGAGCCTCTGTATTGGCAGTCCACACTGTCAGCAATCTGAACAACACGCGCAAGTAACGACTATCGGCACGTAGGTTTTCTGGGCGACAACTCGTCCAACACAACAACTCCCCCGCTGGGTCCTTCGACTACGCGCCCTTTGGTCGTTCCGCTCAGGACGACATACGGTTACATCTGGATTGCCACACCCTGCGGAGTTTACCCTGAACTTGATTCAGGGCAGGGCTCGCAATGACGAGGGGACTACGTAGCAAGCGGAACTATGTTCGGAACAATA
>WQXX01000162.1 GCA_009781535.1 Coriobacteriia bacterium
AAGAGCCAGTTCCTCGCAACGATGAGCCACGAGATGCGCACACCGCTCAATGCGGTTTTAGGTATGGCTTCGATCGGCAAGTCCGCGGCAGATATGGACCGCATGGCGTATTGCTTCAACAAAATTGAGGACGCCTCGCAGCATCTGCTCGGCGTCATCAACGATATCCTCGATATGTCCAAGATCGAAGCCGAGAAATTCGAGCTCTCGTTGGCTGAATTTAATTTCGAAAGAATGCTGCAACGGGTAGTGAGTGTCGTCAACCACCGGGTGGAGGAAAAACGCCAGCACTTCGTCGTGCATATCGACGAAGCCATACCGAACTCGCTCATTGGCGACGACCAGAGGCTTGCGCAGGTCATCACCAACCTGTTGGGAAACGCGGTGAAGTTTACCCCAGAGGCAGGCTCCATCGTGCTCGATGCCTTCCTGGAAGACGAGCAGGACGATATCTGCACGATACTAATCAAGGTGACCGACACCGGTATCGGTATCAGCGCCGAACAGCAAGCCGGCCTTTTCCGTTCCTTCCAACAGGCGGAAAGCGATACGTCGCGCAAGTACGGAGGCACGGGTCTTGGCCTTGTCATCTCGAAGAATATCGTTGAGCTGATGAATGGCAGGATGCAGGTTACCTCAGAGCTTGGCAAAGGCTCCTCGTTTTCCTTTACCGTGCAGATGACGCGGGGCAAAGAACTGCCGCATACCCTCTCGGATTGTGGCGTCGACTGGAACGATGTCCGCGTACTTGCGGTAGATGATGACCCGGATATCCTGGAATTCTTCGCGCATACCATTGCGGGGTTCGGCTTGTCTTGCGATACCGCGACAAGCGGGGAAGAAGCGCTTGCGCTTGCCAAGCGCAACGGCGCCTACACCTTTTATTTTGTGGAATGGAAGATGCCGGGCATCAGCGGGCTTGAGTTCTCAAAAGCCCTTCAAGCGCAAGGCCATTCTGCTGCGAGTTTTGTCGTGATACTTAGTTCAGCAGTCGATTGGATTGCGATTGAGGAGGAAGCAAAAGAAGCCGGCGTCTACAAGATCATCACCAAGCCGCTGTTCCCTTCGCCCATCATGGACACGATAAACGAATGTCTCGGCATGAGCCACAAGGCGTTGCTCAATACGGAATCTGATTGTGACGGCATTTTTGCTGGGCACAGGATCCTGCTGGCTGAAGACGTCGAGATTAACCGCGAGATCGTCCTGGCGTTGCTTGAGCATACCGGTATTGAGATCGATTGTGCAGAAAACGGCGCCGAAGCCGTCCGGATGTTTTATGAAGGGCGGGAAACGTACGAGATGATCTTCATGGATGTGCAGATGCCCGAGACCGACGGTTACGAAGCGACACGGCGCATCAGGACCCTCGGTGTTCCCGAGTCAACGACGATCCCGATCATCGCCATGACCGCCAATGTGTTTCGCGAAGACGTTGAGAAATGCCTGGCGGCTGGTATGAACGGCCACATCGGCAAGCCGCTAAAACTCGACGAGGTCCTGCATTATCTACGCTTGCACCTGTGCGTCTGACAGGTCGCCTGGAATCGATATTTGTCACCACGACGTGTTTAGTGTCGCTCTGAGCGGAACGACCGAAGGGCGCGCAGACGAAGGGCCTAGCGGGCGATTCCTTGTATCAGTTGAGTTGTCGCCCAGAAAACTAATGTATTGGCAATCGCAATTGGTGTGTATCGTCCCCCTGTCACAGGGCTAATCTGAGGCAAAAGCCTTTCCCAACGGGCAAGGATTCCATACGTGCTACAATAGTTAACAAGTGAATCATTAACTAGTAAACTAAAAGAAAGGCAAGCGCATGGAAATCCTCGAGAAGATCTATTCTGCAATCGATACCAGCAACATGAGCTGGTTTACGTTCGTGCCAAGTTGGGTCATTCAGGATGCGGTTATTATCCTGTTGGCTGTTGTTGCGATCGGATTCGTGCTTAAACACGAGAAGAAACCCATCCCGATCCTGCTGGAGTTCTTCTGTTTCATCTTCCTGTATGCAGCGGTCTATGAGAACTTTGCGACAGTTACGGGATGGTATGGCTACGGGCAATCGCTCATCATGGTGTTCAATGTACCGATGACGGTGCCGATCATCGAGTACCTGTTCGTGTATGTGACCCTGCGCTTTTGCAGAAAGATCCGTATCCCAACGTGGGCAACGCCCTTCTTTGTTGGTGCGTTCGGTGTTTTGGCAGACATTCCCCTCGATCCATTATCCATGCAGCAAGTCGCGATATCAAATGATGTCCTCATCGGGCGGTGGACATGGTTCATCTCGGCTGCTGATGCCAGCGTGATGGAAGTCCCGATCTACAATTTCACCGGATGGATGCTTTTGTGTGGTTATGCCGCAGCCTTCCTCCTATTGGGCAGGCATTGGTTCCAAAAAAGTGGGGAGAACCGCATCGTCGGGATCCTTTATCCACCGCTCTGTATGCTGGCTGGACTTGTGGTCATGTGCTCACCGCTCTCCTCGTTTTTGCTGTGGCTTGGACCTTGGTTCACCAAAGGTGGTTGGACAGAGTACCTCATGCTCGGTTTGTGCTTCGCTGCGCTCATCGTTTTGTTGGTTGCCTGGCGAGGAAGGATGCGCAAGAGGCTTACGTGGAAGGACGAGTGGATTATACTGATAGTGTTCGGGGTATTCCACCTTACGGTGCTTGTGTTCGGCTTGATTGGCGGGCATTGGAATGTCGTGCTGTTCGGATTACCCTTCTCGATGCTACAGATGGGTATCATTGTTTGGGGCTTTACTCGAAGGAAAGGAACGGCATGAGGCGATACGAGTTCGACGGGAATTTCCTCTACTATGTCCGGTTAATCAAGAAGCTCTATGAGCAGACACTTCAACGTGTGGCAGATGATTGCGGTCTATCGTTGCCGGAGACCGACGTGCTTTCCTTCCTGCGTGAGAACCCCGGCTTTGATACTGCCTGTGATATAGCGCTCTATCGTGAGGTTTCGCGTGCTTACGTAAGCAAGGCGGTCGAATCGCTGGCAGCGAAAGGATATCTGCACATCACGAAAGACAAGGCAGACAGGCGCTACCAACATCTGACGATTACGGAGAAGGCTGAGCCGTTGGCAGAAAAACTCCATCACGCGCAGTTCATGTTTTATGAGACCGTGACCAAGGGGCTGACGGACACGGAGTTTAACGCGATGTTGGCAGCTATCGAGAAGTGCGCAAACAATCTGGCAGAAGTTACCGCAGGGTGATTGAGAGGGGAGTATCGTCGCGTAGATGCTTGCGTCCTAGTGGAAGCGTGGGCTGTCCGGAAGAATAACGGTAACATTCCGCATGTCACCCCAGACCCGATCTGGGGTCTAGCGGTGGATCGTTAGGCGACGTATGTCGCCCTGAGCGAAGCGACCAAAGGGCGCGCAGTCGAAGGGTCTAGTGGGA
>WQXX01000163.1 GCA_009781535.1 Coriobacteriia bacterium
CTGGCGCACGAAAATGTTAAACGCCGAGGACATGCTCAGCCCTAGCTCGTTGAAGAATATCTCTGCTCGTTCTTTCAGCTCCCTATCAATCCTGATGTTTAGATTTGTTGTTCCAGCCATGGCGAAATCCTTTTCTGCCGATGAGGGGATGAATCGACAAAGCCAAAATAATAAAAATTACGTGCAATGTCAATGTATTGCGCGTAATTTACAAAAACTTATTAGTAATCTGCAAATGAATTGTGCCTCATTGTCATCTTGAACAACTCTATTTTGCCCAGCAAAAAATCTTCGAGCGGGCATGTCTTGCTTCCGACCGTATAGCACAAGGCTTGTGGATACCGCTTCAGAAAGGCAAGGCTGCCACCTGCCCTCTTGTTGCGTCCGCTTTTTACCTCAAGTGCGGTGACCGATGCGCCCTTCTGTAGCACAAAGTCAACCTCTTGATCACGGTCACGCCAATAGTAGACCCTAAACCCTTCTTCTTGTGCCCGTGCAAGCAGATACGCCCCGACAGCACTTTCAACAAGATGGCCGCGAAATGCAGTATCCTCGGCGATTTGCGAAGGCAAGACATCTGCTGCCAGTACCACGAGCGACGTGTCGTAGACCATGAGCCGTGGGGAACTTTTTCGCTGCCGTATTCTCTCAAAGGCAAATCTCTCAAGTCCGCAGAGCATACCGGCACGGCTTAGCAGTTCCAGGTAATGAGCCAGCGTTACGGTGTTACCTGCATCCTGCAACTGTCCTTGCAGCTTGACGTACGATAATTCCTGCGCAGAATACGCTGCACCCATATAAAAAAGAGCACGCAAAAGCATAGGCTTGCGCACGTCCTCCATCTGCAGCACGTCTTGCGATATCGTCGGCTCGGCAATCGAGGTGCTCATATAGCGCCGCCATCGGCCAATGTCATGCCGCCATGCCGCAGCACCTGGGTATCCGCCAAAATAGAGGAACTCCTCAAGGGTGTACCCAAAGGCTGCCGAGCATTCCCGCAAGCACCAATGTGGGCAATATAGCACCTCGAAACGACCCATGAGGGACTCGGCCATTCCCTTCTGGAGCAGGAGGGACGACGAACCGGTTAAAACGACTTTGAGCGGGGTTTTGTATCTTGTGTCCTCATCCCACATGAGCTTGACGATCGATGACCACTGGGGGATTTTTTGGATCTCGTCAACAACAAGAACGGCTCCTGTACTTGTGCGCCCACTTGCAACGCGAGCCTGTTCCCACTCGTTTTTCAGCCACTCTCGTGAAACAAGGCCGGGATCGTCTGCGCTGATGAAATGCACGGGCATTTCCAAAGGCTCAACCGCTTGGCCTACCGCCGTAGTCTTTCCTGTTTGACGCGGGCCGACTACGATTTGGATAAACCGCCGAGGCTCTTGCAGCCGCCGATTAAGCTGTAAGGCTAGATCACGCTGGAATTTCACCGAGATCCTCCTTTGAGATTACAATTTACTCAGTATACTGAGATATTATCTCAGTATACCAGACAGCACGCAGCTCCTATGACAAATGGTGCAATTCCGTATTTGAAATACGGAATTGCACCATTTGCTGTGCGCGCAGGCATCGAACTGCCTGCTCAACCGAGCTACCTGCCCATTGGTAGACTCCCTTACGTTATGCGGCGCGCGCCGGTTGGGGGCTGGAGCTCGTGCTTTGCGGGACTTTTGTCTCACGGGTGTTGTGTTTCAAGAAGCTTCGGGTAAACTAAAGTCAAATTTCATTTTGAACGAACGCAATCAATCACGATCAGACGCGTCCATACGAAGACACTCATGCGAGCAAGGCTCACGAGCGATTATCAAACGATCGCAGTCGCGTGCTCGTGGATCTGTGAGCCAAAGGCTTGTTGCCGAGTCAGATGAGATCGAGGTAATCCCGTGTACATCAGGCGACACTTGGAGCCGGTGATAATGCGAGCCAGCGAGACCTTTCCCGCTGTGATGGTGACGGGCCCACGACAGGTTGGAAAAACAACCATGCTGGAGCGGCTGGCCGACCCAAGCAGGATTTGCGTCTCGCTGGATTCTCCCATCAATCGGGAGATGGCGAAAAATGATCCGGGGCTTTTCTTGCAGCGCTATCAGCCTCCGGTGCTCATTGATGAGTTCCAGTACGCGAAGGAACTCCTTCCCTTCATAAAAACTTACGTGGACAAGCATAAGCGGAACGGGGATTTTTGGCTGACCGGCTCGCAGATGTTTCACATGATGGCGCAGGTAAGCGAGAGTTTGGCAGGTCGTGTGGCCATCGTACCCATGCAGGGATTGTCGAGCGGCGAGATAATGGGAATGACAAAAGCGGTCGGGATGCAGGAGGCAGCTAGGGAGCAAGAAACACCGAGGGCATCAGAGTCGATAAGAATGCCAGGCGCAGTAGAGACACCGAGTGCTGCGTTCAGAGCCGATCCAAATGAGTGGGTTGCTCGGCTAAAAACACGTCAGCCGATGAGTTTAATGCAGGTCTATGAGCGCATATTCAAAGGCTCCATGCCACGGGTTTATAGTGAGAGGCCAGACAGGGAGATGTTTTATGGCTCCTATGTCGACACATATCTTCGGCGCGATATCAGGGACATCACTCAAGTAGGCGACGAACTGGCCTTTTTGCGCCTTATAACAGCTTGCGCCGCCAGAACCGGGCAGAAAGTCACCTATACAGAGCTTGCCCGCGATGCGGGGGTCAGCCCTCCTACGGCCAAGCAATGGCTGTCTATCCTTGTGACCTCTGGGATCATTGTTTTAGTGGAGCCGTATTTCAACAATACGCTTACGCGCATTGTGAAATCGCCCAAGATGTACTTCATGGATACTGGCCTGTGCGCGTACCTGACCCGCTGGGATTCCGCTAAGACCTTGGAGGCATCAATGATGAGTGGTGCCATCTTTGAGACCTACGTGGTGAGCGAGATCATAAAAAGCTACTACAACGCAGGAAAACGCCCACCGGTTTTTTACTATCGGGACACCGACCAGAAAGAGATCGACTTGATTGTAGAGGTGGGGGACACGCTCCATCCCTTTGAGATCAAAAAGTCGGCGGCACCTGGCAAGGACTCGATCCGGCATTTTCACGTGCTCGGCAAGACAAAGAAAGAGATTGGCGCTGGGGGTGTCATATGCATGGCCGACAGCGTCTATCCCGTTGACGACAAGAACTACTACATTCCAGCCTGGCTGATCTGAGGGAAGGATCATGTCACCCGCAAGTGACCTTTAAGTGACAACTGGATAACGGCGGGCCCGTATCGACGGGATTTCCTATTAACCTTGGGCATTCGGTTGGTACTCGGTTGCAAATTGTTGGAGGCTGCATGTCCTGGAAGCCCTCCGAGGAGACGCACGGATCCACACGCGGGTCGGCA
>WQXX01000164.1 GCA_009781535.1 Coriobacteriia bacterium
AGTGGTGGGATCAGTGTTTGAGTAGTGGCGGGGTTAGTGTTTGAGTAGTGGCAGGGTCAGTGTTTGAGCAGTGGCGGGATCAGTGTTTAAGTAACAAGGGGATGACGGAAATGACAACATACAGGGAGCTCTCAAAGGCAGCACAGGAAGAACTGCTGGCGTCATTGTATGAGGAATACAAAGGCTTTGTAGCCAAAGGGCTGAAACTGAATATGACGCGCGGCAAGCCGGCGCCTGAGCAACTTGCCTTATCTCACGGAATGTTCGACGTACTTTCATCCAAGACAGATCCTGCAATAATAGGCGAGCTGCTCCACGAAGGGCAAGTCGACGACCTGCGTAATTATGGAGGTCTCGTCGGGTTACCAGAAGCGCGCGCGCTCATGGCTTTAATCATGGACGTTGCGCCTGAGGAGACCATCGTCTGCGGAAACTCCAGCCTTAACATCATGTATGACCTTGTTTCCCAGGCAATGACGCAGGGTATTGCCAACCAGACGCCTTGGGCTAAACTTGACGCGCCCGTCAAATTCCTTTGTCCGTCGCCAGGTTATGACCGCCATTTTGCGCTGACCGCGCACTTTGGCATAAAGATGATCCCGATCCCCATGACCGCAGAAGGCCCTGACATGTACCTTGTCGAGCGCCACGTGAACACCGACCTGTCAGTCAAAGGCATCTGGTGTGTGCCAAAATACGCCAATCCGTGTGGCGTGACCTATTCAGAAGATATCGTGAAGCAATTCGCATCGTTGACCCCTGC
This sequence comes from Coriobacteriia bacterium, assembly GCA_009781535.1. Taxonomy (GTDB): domain Bacteria; phylum Actinomycetota; class Coriobacteriia; order Coriobacteriales; family UBA8131; genus WRHU01. The sequence continues at coordinate 764 of WQXX01000164.1, forward strand.
GGCGAAAGACTTCCGCATCTATTGGGACAATGCATATGCGGTTCATGATTTTACACAGCCCGGCGACGCCTTGCCGAGCATCAAGGCAGCTTGTGAGAAAACGGGCAACAAGAATCTCTGGTATATGTTCTCCTCGACTTCAAAGATCACGTTTGCCGGCGCGGGCATATCGGCTGTTGCCTCCTCGCCAGAAAATATTGAAGAGATCCGTAGCCGCCTTTCTTTACAAACCATTGGTCCGGACAAGCTCAATCAGCTGCGGCACGTTCTTTTCCTGAAAGACCTGAACGGTGTACGCGCGCACATGCAAAAGCACGCAGAGATACTTGCTCCCAAGTTCAAAAAAGTCCTGGAGATCTTAGATGCGGAGTTAAGCGGGCTTGGGCTTGGCGAGTGGACACGTCCCAAAGGTGGTTACTTTATCTCGTATTTGGGTATGTCGCGCACCGCAAAGCGCATCGTACAACTTGCCAAGGATGCAGGCCTGATACTGACGGAAGCTGGCGCTACCTATCCGTATGGCAACGACCCGTATGATTCCAATATCAGGATCGCGCCGAGTTACCCGTCGCTTGAGGAGATTGAGGTGGCAAGCCGCTTGTTTGTTCTCTGTGTGAAAATTATCTCGCTTGAGGTGTTACTCAAGCGGAAGTAGCGCAAGAATAAATATAAAGTATCGATAATAGTGCTCTCAAGCTGCTAAAACGCGAAAAATCGAAAATGTCATTACAAATGCCATTTATCCCGATGAGTGGGGCTTCTCTTCTTGGGCAAGCTAGAATAAACTGGTCAAGTCAGAAAAAACTGTTTGAAAAGTGATAGCTGTTCGTAACAAAACGAAATGAAAAGGTGGGCGCCGGCTATCGCAAGAAACAGAAAAAGCACGAAATAGCTGCTCGTGATAAAAAGGTGGACGACAGCTATTAAACAAAGTGGAAATACGTGGTAGCTACGCGCAAAGCAGACAAAGAGACAAGAAAGACATCTGCTACCACAAACAATAATGGTAATACGTGGTAGCTACGCGCAAAGCAGATGAAAAAAAGGTGGATATCTGCTACCACAAATAAAAAGTAATAAAAGAATAAAGGTGGTGGGGTATGAGGTACGTAAATCCTAGGGGCACACGTAATAGCGAAAAACAGCCCGTTAGAACTTCATTCGCGAGGTTCCTTTCCATTTGCATCGTAATAGCATTGGTTGTTGGCTTGCTTCCTTCGTTCTCTTTCCTGGCTCTTGGCAACATGGGTGGAGAGGGAGAAGGCGAGGACATAATCACCGTTCCAGAGGATCCAACAGGGGACGACCCAGGCATTATTGCTCCGCTTGATATAGAGCTGGTGTACGCACCGGCGCTTATCAATTTCTGGTTGCTCGACGAGGATGGCAATGCGCCGACAGATCCCAGTCAGACGGTCACAAAAGAGGTTGTGGTAGGTCAAACGGCCTACGCTTCGTGGTATTCCAACACCTATACGCCTGAAGGCTACGCCTACAACGAGAACAGCGATCTCAACAAGAACGAATATGCCGAGGTAACCGTGGGAGGCGTAACGCTCAACCTCTATTATCATTTGGTTGTCGAGGGCTCCACAGAAGGTGAAGAAGGGGAAGAAGGCGGAGAAGAACCGATTGTGGTCGACCCCATAGCCCTCTACACCATCGTCTTTGATTTTGGAGCAGGCAGCAACCTGGCTCCGCTCGTGATCCAGGTATTCGAAAACGGCAAGACCATCGGCGACTTTCTCAGTGAGGGAGTACCAACAGGCCCCGTTGCCCCCAAGTCAAGCATCTACACGTTTACTGGCTGGAGCCCTTCCTGGAATCTGACCGATACCATCACCAGCAGTATGGTATTCGTCGCCCAGTGGACCCAAAGCATCCCCAATACGAGCGGTCATGGCTGGAACACCGTGCTCGGGACTGCAAACTTCCAGAACTATTCGATTCCCGGCAATGCAATCGAACTCACCTTTGAGGGCGTTTCCAGCAGTGGCCAGACCACGCTGGATCACGCCTACATGATCGTAAACGACGACGGCAGCCTGACGCTGCTCTTCCTTGCATGGTCAAGCTCAAAGGACTTCAATAACTCTGGTTCATTCATGGACTATGCGGGAATCAAAGGCACGATGAAGGCGTACTACAAAAAAGACAACAAGAACATGTATGCCGCCTTCGAGCTGACGATTCCTGCGAGCATGATCTATTCCATCGCTACACAAGTCCAGCGCATCAATATCGTCAATGAAGGATCTCCCGGACATTCAGTCGTAGACGCCCCACTCCGCTTCCTCAACATCAACATCATGACCGAGCACTATATCTATGACCCAGCCATTGGGGTAGAAAGTGCAACATTGCGGATCACCGTGCCGGGCGTTGGGATCATCGGTTCTCCCTTTACCGCCAAACCCCTCTACTTCTATGGTTATGTATATGATGAAGGCAATCCACTGAGTGCGACATCAGGGATTGTCACTGAGAGCGGAACACTCATCCTCAAGCTTTACTACTACAAGACCGGAGATTACCTGTGGAAGATCACCGGCACCTCCGCTACTACGACCTACAACAATGCCTCACAATCGCTTACAAGCGTACTCGGCCC
>WQXX01000165.1 GCA_009781535.1 Coriobacteriia bacterium
ATTTGATGCTTGAACTCTTCCGAGTACTGGCGCTTAGCTCGTCTTCCTGTCATGGCTTATCTACTCCTTAGACCTAATGATTGCCCTTAATTATTATGTCTGTATAAGTATAGCCAATCCACCTTACGCACTCTTGCAGGCACGACAGCACAACCATAGTATTCAGCCAGTCGTCTGTAGCTCTCGTTTATGATCAAATCATCGTAGCCAGCCTTAACAACACCTGTCTTTAAGTTTAATGACAAGTAAGGGGTAATGCGAAGTTCACGGTCTTTTCCCGCAAAGCGAGACTTTGAACTTCGCATTACATAATAGTGCTGGTAGGTACAAAAGAAAGGAGCACCATGACCAGCACTAATCAAGCAGCAACGGCTCTCAAGCAGCTCATCGCCGATGAGCAACATAATCGAAGCTTTGTCGTGCATGCCAACAGAATCATCGACGAGTTAATCGTATTGTTGGATGAATTTGACGATGATACTGAAACAATCATCAAGACCTTTTACTCAATGGAAACCGGAATGGAACCCTTTTTCAGACCGAAACCGGGTCTGCGAGCTTCCTCTGCGCGAGTTATCCTCATGTTCAGGGATGTGTTGCAAGGAAGCAAACCGAAGAAGAAGTATCTGTTCGGAAAGGAAGCAAAGAGGTCAGCGGCATATGTCGATGATGCCCGTGACTACGAGGAGTGGATGAGATCCAATGAGTTGAGCGAAGCTACCGTACGTACGAGACTTCAGCGCGCCGATGTTTTATTCACTTACCTTGAATCTATCGGCACAATTCGTCTTGAAACACTAAGCACGTCAGACATCGTTGCATTTATCACGACTCTTGAAAACCGTTATACCGGTATGGGTAAGTCGAACATACTCTACACACTGAGAAACTTGTTCTCTTGCCCCGTAATCAAATCAAAGCTCACTTTTGATCCTACAGGCCTTTTGGGCAACATCCACACACCTAAACACAACAGCATTCCTTCGGTCTATACCAAAGAAGAGGTTGCGACGCTCCTCTCCTCTATCGACAAGAGAACTGATTCAGGACGCATGCTTTACCTGATCATCATGCTGGCAGCTGTTTACGGATTTCGCTCTGGGGATATCAGGAGGCTGCTGCTAAGTGATCTCGATTGGCAACGTCGCACTATAAGCATTGTTCAGCACAAAACAGGCTTCCCTCTTTGCCTGCCGCTTACCGAGGAGGTTGGTCTCGCACTGCTTGACTATATCAAGAACACCAGACGAAAATGCAACCATTCGCAAGTACTTATCAAGCACAGAGGATGCCCTGAGCCATACGGACGTAATAGTCATCTTAGCGACTACGTGAGACAAGCCATGATTGCCTGCGGTATCGAAATCGGTAATCGCAGAGCAGGTCTTCATTCTCTGCGTCATTCATTGGCAACGAATATGATGTCGGAAGGTGTTCCCATTAACGAAATCGCTTCTATCCTTGGACATGTATCGGTGCAGTCGACGACGACGTATGTTTGGTTAGATACGAATCATCTCCGTATTGCCGCTCTGGAGGTGGACTGATGGAAAATCTACGATTTGCAGACGGGCCATACTCGGATCTGCTCGTGCGCTTCGTTGGGTACAAACGTGGAAAAGGCGAGAAAGGCGGGCGCAATCTACTCAATACGCTCAGGAAGATCAGTGTGTTCCTTGCAGATGAAACAAGTGAGGATGGTCTTGATGAAACTACTGTTCGCAGGATACTGTCGCCTATCGATGGGGAAAGCCCATCGACAAGAGAGCATCGAGTCTCAATAGTAAGGCAATTATGTGCATTTCTAAACGCCCTAGGCATATCTTGCTGGACAGTTCCTGCGCGCTACTACACTGCGCCTCGCTCATTCTTCAAACCGTATATCTTTTCTGAAGAAGACGTGAAGCTACTACTGGAATCTGCTGATTCGCTGCCACCACATCCCAGGTCAGATGGCTATGAAATTGTTTATCCGGTTCTCGTACGTCTACTTTTATCTACTGGCCTCAGAATAAGCGAGGCATTGGCTCTCGATGTTGACGACATCGGTTCCGATGGCATTATCTCCGTCATACATTCGAAAAATGGGGTCTCTCGCCTCGTGCCCATGAGCAAAAGTATGGATGATCGAATGTGCGCATATCTGCGCATGATCGAGCGAGACGCTGGCCCACTCTTCCTCTCGCCCTATACTGGCAAACGCTATTCATATGACGGGATTCATTACATGTTCGAGAGACTCTATGATCGAGCAGGCGTGAAGACTAGTGCTGGTCGTAGACCCAGAATCCACGATCTAAGGCATTCATTTTGCACACACAGTCTAGACAAGATGCTCTCGTCGGGCATGGATCTCTATGTAGCCATTCCCATTCTTGCGGCCTATGTCGGTCATGTGAATCTTGTAGATACCGAAAAGTATATCCACTTCACGAGTGTGGCGCACAACAGCTTTACTGAGGCTGAGGGTGCCCTTGCTTCGCTTATTCCCAAGGTGGTGGTCTAGATGCTGTTTTGCGATTGTGTTCAGGATTACTTCAAGACATACCTCATCTTGCAGCGCGGCTACGGCGTAAACACCCTCGCTTCATATCGGGATACGTTTCGCCTGTTGCTTGCCTATCTCGCAGAGACAGAGCTTGACGTGAAATCCGCCAGGATGGAACATGTTGGTCGAGATCGCGTGAACGGATTTCTCGAATGGTTGGAGGCATCAAGGGGCAATAGCATATCGACCAGGAACGTCAGGCTCGCTCATCTGAAATCGTTTGCAAATTACATCCTTACCCTTTCGCCTGATGATGTGGGTACCTGCTCGGCCATTATGGCAACCCCCGCCAAGAGGTGCACAGCTGAGCCTCCTGATTCGCTGTCGAGGGATGAGATAGCCTGTCTGCTGGCAATACCAGGGACCGACCAGGGCTTTGGCTTCGAGCATGCCAGGCGTGGCCTGTCTGCTGGCAATACCAGGGACCGACAGCCTTGCCGGGTTGCGTGACAGCGCAGTCCTGTCGCTCCTTTATGATTCTGCTTGTCGAGCTCAAGAACTGGCTGATTTAGATGCGTGCGATGTGGTGACGAAGAAACCTTGCTGGGTAAGGGCAATGGGCAAAGGTGGGAAAGGCCGTCGAATACCCCTATTGAAAGAAACAGGTCACCTAGTTGGCTCATATATCGATGCCTTCAAGATAGCGTCAGATTCTCCGCTATTCATCAATAGGAGTGGAGCAAGAATGACGAGGGCTGGTATGTAAGCGTCAAATACCAGCGGCATAGCCAGCATTTGTTCGAGCAACTATCATGAGTGATGAAGGCGGTTTAGGTACTGTTTTTCTGCACCTTGATATAGTCAGGCAGCTGTTCGCTCCAAGGC
>WQXX01000166.1 GCA_009781535.1 Coriobacteriia bacterium
ACCCTGCTTGTACGTTCTCATCTCCCTCTTGCTCCCTCTCTCGTGGTAGACTGGATGAAACAATCATGAGAGGAGCACTATGAGTAATGCAGGCAAGAAAATCAAAGCGCACTACACCGGCACGCTTGACGACGGAACGAAGTTTGATTCATCGTTCGATCGTGATGAGCCAATCGAGTTCGTCTGTATGACAGGCCGGATGATTCCTGGTTTTGACGCTGCAGTCGCGGATATGCAACCCGGCGAAACAAAGAAGGTGCATATACCCGCCGAGCAGGCGTATGGCAAGCATAATCCGGATAAAGTAGTCCGTGTCCCAACAAGTCAGCTTCCCAAAATAGAAAACGCGCCAGTCGGCGTGCCTATGTTTCTCATCGGCCCCAATGATGAGTTTATACCGGTTGTCATCCTTGAAAAAACCCCAGAGATCGTCGTGCTCGATACCAACCATGAACTGGCTGGAAAAGACCTTAATTTCGAGATCACCCTGCTTGAAGTTCTTGACTGATCACAAATAATTACAGCGATTGCTGCCCGGGGCAGCAATCGCTGTTGTCGCTCCGGACGGTAATCGACCGACCGCCCAATGCGCAACACAAGCATATTGCATATCCAGGACTTCTTGTGCTACTCTGACTTTCAAAACCGTGAGAGACGTCGTTGTATTCTATGTTCTCCCCACCAATGAGAGGAGTCATCATCAAAGACCCGAATCTACAATCATCCAATCAAGATCAAGTTGAGGAATCCATCCTTTTTGCCGAGCCGACTGAGTATGTCAGTGAGTTATCCTGGATAAACTCGCTCGATACCTATAAGGAGATGTATCAGCGATCTATCGAAGACCCGGAGGGCTTCTGGGCCGAGCAAGCTGAGGAGTTCCTCTACTGGAAAGAACCCTGGAGCAAGGTACTCGAGTGGGATTTTGAGGATCCGCACTTCAGCTGGTTTGTTGGCGGTAAGACCAACGTCAGTTACAACTGCATCGATCGCCATCTTCACGATGGCCGTCGCAATAAGGCGGCGTTCATCTGGGAAAGTGATGAGCGACACAGCAAGGTCTATACCTACCAATCGCTGTATACCCGTGTGTGCCGCCTGTCCAATGTGCTGAAGTCCTACGGCATTGGCAAGGGGGATGTGGTTGCGATCTTCCTTCCGATGGTACCAGAAATCGTCTTTGCGATGCTTGCCTGCGCACGTATCGGGGCGATTCATACCATCATTTTCAGCGGCTTTTCTGCAGAGGCGCTGCGCGACCGTCTCCAACAGTCGCATGCAAAGGTGCTTATCACCGCTGATAGCGGCCTGCGCGGCGGACGTATCAATCCACTAAAGAACATGGCTGACGCTGCCTTGCTCGAGTGCCCGGAAATCCAGAAGGTCATCGTGGTCAGCCGTTTGCAGCAACGCATCAACATGGAGCCGGGACGCGACGTCTACTACCATGAAGAAGTCGCACGCAAGGACATAAAACGTCACTGCGATATCGAATGGGTGGACGCTGAGCATCCCCTCTTTATCCTGTATACCTCGGGGTCAACAGGAAGGCCCAAAGGCGTTGTCCATACAACCGGAGGTTATCTTTTAGGGACCTCGATAACCTTTAAGTACATCTTTGATACCCACGAAGATGACGTGTATTTCTGCACTGCTGATGCTGGATGGATCACCGGCCACTCCTATCTCGTCTACGGCCCGCTTTCCTTAGGCGTTACAAGCGTGTTGTTTGAAGGGGTTCCAACCTATCCAGACGCGGGGCGTTTCTGGGACATTATCGAACGTCACGGGGTCAATCAGTTCTACACCGCACCGACTGCAATCAGAAGCCTCATGCGCCATGGTTCAGAGCTGCCGTTGTCGTATGACCTGTCCAGTCTTCGCGTGCTGGGTTCTGTTGGCGAGCCTATCAATCCAGCAGCCTGGAAATGGTTCTATCGCGTTGTCGGAAAAGAGCGCTGCTCGATAGCCGACACCTGGTGGCAGACCGAGACCGGTATGCATATGATCACCACGCTCCCCGGCATCATGACCATGAAGTCAAGCGCAGCCGGCCTCCCCTTCTTTGGGGTTCAACCGATTGTGATAACCTCAGAACAAAAGGAAGCCGAGATAGGAGAAGACGGGCATCTGTGCATGAAGTACCCCTGGCCGTCGATTGCGCGGGGCTTTTGGGATGAAGTGGATAACACCCGTTTCAAGGAGACCTATTTCTCGCCGTTCCCTGGTTACTATTTTACCGGAGACGCCGCCATGAAGGATGAAGACGGCTACTACTGGCTTAAGGGCCGTGTCGATGACATGCTCAATGTCAGCGGCCATCGCCTCGGTACCGCAGAGATCGAAGCCGCCCTGAACAGCTCGCCCGACGTTGCCGAATCAGCAGTCGTAAGCTTCCCGCACGATATCAAGGGCGAGGGCATCTACGCTTATATCGTGCTCAAGGACGGTATTGTGGCAAGTGATGACCTTCCTGCGCGCTTAAGCGGCCTTATCCGCCTTAAGATAGGCCCGATTGCACGACCCGACGTCATCCATGTCGTCGACGAGCTGCCCAAGACACGCAGTGGGAAGCTCATGAGGCGCATCTTAAGAAAGATTGCTTCGGGAACAACCGATATTAAGGAGCTTGGCGACCTTTCTACGCTGGTTGACGAGGATGTCGTTGAGATGATCATCAAAAGCCGTCCCAAAGTGAGCAGCTCAGGCGATTAACACAAGGTAATACCCATTTGTTCCGTTTGTCACCCCGGGCTCGACCCGGGGTCTACTGGGTGGGTTGTAGGCGATTGCGTATGTTGTCAGATTCACTGGATGCAAAGCGACTACAATTCGACAGACTTCCCTAGGAAGGGAGATGAACTGTGGTTGAACTCCATCGTACAGATGAGAAAGTCAAGACCTCGACAAAATGGTTCTTTGCTCTGGGAGACCTCTTCCAAGGCGGTTTTTTCAACATCGTCAACTTCTTTTACAGCATCTTCCTCACCGACGTTATCGGCATTAGCCCGCTCTGGGCGGCGAATGTTTTCCTGATCGGAAAGATATGGGACGCGGTAACCGACCCGGCTATGGGCGTCATCACCGACAACACACGCTCCCGGTTTGGCAGACGCCGCCCCTACATATTGGTGGGCGCCCCGCTGATCTTCCTTGCCTTTGTGATGATGTGGTTTCCCATCACGTCCGGCACCGAGATCTCGAAAGTTGTCTACTTCATCTTCGCCTACATGCTGATGAACACGGTCGCAACCGTCGTCTCGGTACCCTTCCTTGCGATGAGCACCGAGCTGTCGACCGACTACAACGAGCGTACCTCTATCACCAATATCCGTATGATTGTCTCGATTATCTCCTCGATAC
>WQXX01000167.1 GCA_009781535.1 Coriobacteriia bacterium
CTTGGCATATGTCATACAATATAATATAATATTGAATACTAGTTTATGAGTTGCTAATCGAAGCGTGATGCAATAATTGTGTTTGGTTTTATGATATCTGATTGGAGCGTAATGCGATGAATGTGTTTGTGTTTGGAGATTCCATCGGAAAAGGGATTGTGCTAAACCCCGCTTCCGGACGATACGAGATATTCGATTTGATTAAATCCTTAAAAACGCACCGGGATATCAATTTGAAGAATTACTCCATGTTTGGATGTACCATAACAAAAGGGCTTTCGCTGATCGAGCGGCACGAAAAGAAGCTCTTGAAGAATAATCCGGTTATTCTGGAATTTGGTGGTAATGACTGCAATTTTATATGGGAAGAAGTTGCCAGCGCGCCTGAAAAGGACCATAAGCCAAAAACAATGCTTGAAAACTTTATCAACACCTATCAGGCTGCCGTTGAAAGAATACAGAAGACTGGAGCCAAACCCATTTTATTAACCCTTCCGCCTGTAAACGCCGAGCGTTTCTTTAATCACATCGTACAAGGGGTCAGCGCAGAGAATATCCTGAAGTTTCTTGGCGGCGTGGATATGATCTATCGATGGCAGGAGATGTATAGCCTGGCAGTGGTCAAACTTGCGAAAAAGCTGGGCGTGCCCTTGATCGACGTTCGTAGCGAGTTCCTCTGCAGGCAGGATTTGCCGGAGCTTTTATGTGCAGACGGAATGCATCCGACGCATAAAGGATACGAACTGATCGCGAAAACGGTATACGAATTCTTTTAAAGAGAGGTTGAAAACGAGCATCTCAACCTGCAAGTGCGTTATGGATTGCCACACACGCTCCGCGTGCCCGCAATGACGTGCCTCAGACATGGCAATCCATGAATCCATCGAACCAGAAGTAATCAGATATCCAAGTAAGGGATATATCCTGCCTGCTTGATGCACTGCTGCCCTTCTATTGACAGCATCCAGTCGAGGAACAGCCCGCCAGTAGCGCTTTCCTCCCCGCCTCGGATGACTCCGTAATAACAGGTTGTAAATGGGTATGTTCCTGCCCTGATACGTATCTCATCAGGATATATGCCCTCGACTCCCAACACCTTGATATCCTCATTCTTGTAGAGGGTGTCGATGTAATACTTATAGGTATATCCTATGCTTGCAGTGTTGTTATTGTATTCAGCAACAGCGTTAACAAGCGGCCCCATTCCCTCTATGACCTTGACCGTCTCCGGTGGGAGCATCGGTCTTCCCTGCATCACCAGATTCTCCATAGCGGTCTGGCTCCCGGAATTCGGCTCCCGTTGATAGGCAGTAATCGGCTCATCCCTGCCGCCGACCTCTTTCCAGTTTGTGATGCGCCCAGAATAGATGTCTTGGATCTGCTGTATGGTGAGGCTGTTGACAGGATTATCCTTGTGTGTGATGAAGACAAAAGCATCGTAGCAGACCGGTTTCTGGACAAGGGTGACCCCTTGCCGCTGTGCCGCCTCGAGCTCTTCGAGGGAAGGCTCAGTTACGATGATCAGGTCGACAGGATGATCCCTCTCTAAATGTGTGGAATAAAAGATACTGCCTGCAAAGGTGGGTCTTTGTGTTATCAGGTTCATATAGGCTTTGTGCGTCGTCGAAAAACCTACAAACATGCTCGCCTCGATGTCCCAAAGACCGAGATGCTGCCACGCGAATTCGATTGCCATAGGCACAGCAACAGTCGAACCGTCGATGCCGGGGTAGGTGCCAAAGCCTATGTTGTAGTATGCCTCCTGATTGCCGTTTAATGTATTCTGGTAGCCCGCAATCGTCTTTTCCCCAAGCTGAAAAGGACTGTTGTATACAATCTGCTGCCAATCAGGCCCCTTGGTGATGGGCTGGCTTATCTGTGCCCATGAACCCTCTCTATCGCGTTCTCCAGTTGGAGGGGACTCGTAAGGGTTTCCCCTGAATGGCGAGAAAATATATATCAGATCGGGCGCAAAAATCAGGACGCTGATGCCAAGCCAGACAACGATTAGCCCGGACACTATTGCAACGGGAATGACCAGTTTCCTTTTCGTCTGTTCCCTCGCTAAGCGTTCGCTTCGCGCGTTTTTTCCCGCCGTGCGTTCTCTTTGTGCGCTTTCCTTTATTCGGTGTTCTCTCGCCGAGTGTTCCGTGCGTGCGTCTCTGCTCGTCGCGTCTTCACTTGACGCGTGTTTTCTTCGCACGTTATTTCCAGCCGCATCTTCCTCAAATGTGCTCATTGCCACTCCAATACTAATCGATTGAGAGTCCTATGATGTCACCTTCAATTTCTTCCGGCTTCCACATCTTTCATTATAGTTTCCAACAGATGGTTGTAGAAAATGGCGAGGTTACGCGATGGTAACGCACGTATAACTTGTCAAGTTGACAAGTTAGGGCGTTCCTGCTATCTTCTGGGAAGAGCTCGAGCCAGTTAGGTATTATTCTTTCCAAAGTTGAGGTGGTATATGTGGTAGCGATGACCGTAGGAGAATTGAAAAGGGATTTCTCGTCAGTGTTAGATCGCGTGCAAAAGGGCGAGACCGTGCAGGTTCTTTATGGACGCGCCAAGAAACCGGTCGCGCAAATTACGCCGATTGTCGAAAGCCTTCCTGCAAAGCGCCCGATTGGATTATACGAAGGCAAGATGAAAGTCACCTTCTCTGATAATTTCAAATTCAAGTCAACCGAAGAATTCTTGGGGCAGGAATGAGGTATTTACTGGACACCTGCGCAGTTATCTGGTTGATAAAAGAACCCGATAAGCTCAGTAGCAAAGTCCTTGAACTGATAAAAGACACCCGAAGTGAGGTGTATGCGAGTACCATCAGTTTCTGGGAAATGTCACTTAAACACTCTGTTGGGAAGATTGATTTTGAGAATGTCGAAATTGAAGAAATCGAAGCGATCCTTGTTGACGATTTGTTCGTCGGCATCATAGGGCTTAACGAACAGGAAAGCCTTTCGTTTTACCGTTTACCTTTCTTTGGAGAACACCGGGATCCGTTTGACCGCTTACTCGCCTGGCAAGCTATTAAACGAGACATGGCACTCATCAGTAGCGACCCTGCCTTTGAGCAATATCGTCAATGCGGTCTGCACGTCATTTGGTAGTACGGTTATATCTGCAAGAATCGCCGTTTGTGTGTAATTCGTTCGCAAAGCCGATGTTCGTGCCGTACGCTAACTATTTGTAAAAGCCCGTATTCCGCCCAGGCGTCATCTGGATGTCAGGCACAAAACGCCAGTAGGCGCACTCCCCTATCGTTGCATACTTCGAGGTAGCGCGTGCGTCTTTGGGCATGAACA